>DAIRWC010000026.1:0-12210 GCA_036802505.1 Solirubrobacterales bacterium | reverse complement strand
CTGAGTGGGACAACATCAAGCCGCAGGTCGACGAGTGGCGCTTTCCCGACGGCCACTCGATCATCCTCCTCTCCGAGGGCCGCCTGCTCAACCTCGGCAACGCGACCGGGCACCCGAGCTTCGTGATGTCGAACTCGTTCACCAACCAGGTGATCGCCCAGATCGAGCTCTACGGCCAGCCCGACGGGTTCACGGCCAAGGACGTCACCGTGCTGCCCAAGCACCTCGACGAGAAGGTCGCGCGGTTGCACCTCGCGGCGCTCGGCGTCGACCTCACCGAGCTGTCCGGGGAGCAGGCCGCCTACCTCGGCATCCCGGTCGAGGGTCCCTACAAGCCCGATCACTACCGCTACTGAGCCGATGAGGGCGATGGTGCTCGCCGCCGGGCTCGGCACCCGGCTGCGACCGATCACCTACGGCATGCCGAAGCCGATGGTGCCGGTCTTGAACCGGCCGGTGATGGAGCACACCGCGCGGTTGCTGGTCCGGCACGGCTTCAGCGAGGCGATCGCCAACCTGCACTGGTTCCCGGACGTGATCGAAGGGCATTTCGGCGACGGCTCGGAGCTTGGCCTCGAACTCAGCTACAGCCTGGAGGAAGAGCTCCTCGGCACCGCGGGGGGAGTGCGCAACGCAGCCGATTTCCTCGGCGACTCGTTCCTTGTCGTCGCGGGCGATGCGCTGACCGACATCGACTTCCGCGCGATGCGGGACTTCCACGCCTCCCACGACGGCCTGGCGACGCTGGCCACCAAGCGGGTCCCTGACACCGACCAGTTCGGCGTCGTGATCGCCGGCGGCGACGGGCGCATCCAGGGCTTCCAGGAGAAGCCCGACCCCGCCGAGGCGCTCTCCGACCTGGCCAACACCTGCATCTACATGTTCCGTGCCGAGATCTTCGACTACTTCCCCGCGCCGGGAACGAGCAACGACGCGGGCCCCGACGACCCCGCCGAGTTCGCCGACTGGGCGAAGGACGTCTTCCCGGCCCTGCTGGAGGCCGACGTGCCCTTCTACTCGCACGAGATCGACGCCTACTGGAACGACATCGGCAACCTTGACGAGCTGCGCCAGGGCAACCTCGACGCGCTGCACGGCGCGGTCGCGGTCGAGCCCGGCGCGCCGCAGGTGGCAGAGGGCGTGCGGGCGGCAAGCTCGCTCGACGGCGCCGAGGTGAGCGGCCCCGTTCTGGTCGGGAGCGGGGTGGAGATCGGTGTCGACGTGCGGATCGAGGGGCCGGCGATCGTCGGCGACGGCTGCCGGATCGGCGACGGCGCGATCGTCCGTGACTCGATCCTGCTCGAGGGGACTGAGCTGCCCCCGAAGTCGATCTTTATCGGCGGTATCGCGGCTCGCGCGCGAGAGGCTTGACAAAGAATTGACATTTAGCGCGCCACACGCGCGCCGCGGACCCGGACGATCGGGCCATGAAGATTCTCCATGCAGTTTCCGCCGCCATCGTCCCGCCGCTCTGCGCCGCCTGCGGGCGAACCTGCCGCCCTGAGGCGACGCTCTGCACCCGCTGCTCGCGACGGCTTGCCGAAGCCGACCCGCTTGAGGGCAGCGGCGCTCCGGGGCTGGATCGATCCTGGTCTTCAGCTCCTCATGAGGGCGTCGCTCGCGACTTGGTCGCAGCACTCAAGTTCCGCCGCATCCTCCCGGTCGCCGACCTGATCGCCGACCGCATCCAGTGGCTCGCCCCCAGCACGATCCTGAGCGGCACGATCGTCCCCGTCCCAACCGCACCCCTGCGCTCGGCGCTTCGAGGCTTCGATCCAGCGGCCGAGATAGCGGCAGCGCTGGCTGAGCGAACCGGGCTGCCGCTGGAGGTCTGTCTGGCTCGCCGTGGGGGAGGTCGCCAGGTAGGCAAGCGACGGGCTGAGCGCATCGGCCACCCGCCCCTGGTCCAGGCTCACGGCCAAGTCCCCCGCAGCGTCCTCCTGATCGACGACGTGCTGACCACGGGCGCGACGCTCGCGTCCTGCGCACGCGCCTTGCGTTCAGCCGGAGCCATCCGAGTCATCGCGATCACATTCACAAGACGCTTGTGAGCGGGACGCCACAACATCCGTAGAAGTTCCTCTTGCTGTGGACCGGGTAGCGGCGTAGCATCGAGGTAGGCCAACCAAGGAGGCAAACATGCGGATCGAGGTGCGCGGGCGAAACGTCGAGGTTGACGACGAGCTGAGGGAGCACATTTTTCAGCGATTTCGTCGTGTCGGCAAGCAGGTCTCCGAGCTGGCAATGCTCGAAGTGGTCGTCTGGGAGGAGCGCAATCCCGCAATCGTTGATCGCCAGGTTGCGGAGGCGACCTTGCGGTTGAAAGGCGTGACCGTTCACGCCAAGGAGTGCTCCCCCGAGATGGCTCACAGCGTCCACGAACTGGCCGAGGACATGCGCCGCCAGGTCAAGCGGCACCGGGAAAAGCGCCGCAAGCGTCGGCGCACGCGGAAGCTCGTCAACCAGCTCCGCGGCCGTACCGCCGAAGCTTGAGCTGAGATCGGCTGAGCGAGAGGGTCGGGTGCCCCCTCTGGGGAACTTGTGAGCCCGCTGGGATTTGGACCTCCGCCCGGAAATCGGCGGCGGGTTCCACAGAGGGGGCACCCGACCCTCTCGGACCAAGCCCTCAGGCGCGAGACAGCTACCCTTGAGCAATGGCGAACGCCAGGGACATGGTCACGAAGGCGCTGCGCGTCGGCGAGGGGCGCAAATTCAAGGCGTATGAGAAGCGTGCGCAGAAGATCAACGCGATCGAGCCCGAGATGGAGCTGCTCAGCGACGAGGAGCTGCGCGCCGAGGCCGACTCGCTGCGCGAGCGCGCCCGCGGCGGCGAGTCCCTCGATGACCTCCTGCCCGAGGCCTTTGCGCTGACCCGTGAGGCGGCGCGGCGCAGCATCGGCCAGCGCCACTTCGACGTGCAGCTGATCGGCGGCATGGCGCTCCACGAGGGCGCGATCGCCGAGATGAAGACGGGAGAGGGCAAGACGCTGACGGCGACCCTGGCGGTCTTCCTCAACACGCTGGCGGGCGACAGCGTCCACCTCGTCACCGTCAACGACTACCTCGCCCGCCGCGACGCCGAATGGATGACGCCGGTCTACGAGGCGCTCGGCGTCACCGTTGCCTCGATCCAGGACTCCGACGACCATGCCGCGAGGCAGGTCAAATACGGCTGCGACGTGACCTACGGCACCAACTCCGAGTTCGGCTTCGACTACCTGCGCGACAACATGTCGGGATCGCTGGAGGAATGCGTCCAGCGCGGCCACCACTTCGCGATCGTGGACGAGGTCGACAACATCCTGATCGACGAGGCGCGCACGCCGTTGATCATCTCCGGCGCCCCCGAACAGGCGGCCCAGATCTACTACCAGTTCGCGCGGCTCGCGCGGCAGATGGAGGGCGTCCAGGCCAAAGACAAGCTGAAATCGCTGGGCGAATCGAAAGACACCTCCGAGGCCGACTACGACTACGAATACGACGAGAAGCACAAGACGGTGTCGCCGACCGAGCGCGGGGTCAAACGCGCCGAGGAGTTCCTCGACGTCGACAACCTCTACCTGAGCGAGCACGGCACCCTCGTCAACCACCTCGGCCAGGCGCTGAAGGCCGAGTCGCTCTACAAGAAGGACAAGGACTACGCCGTGGTCGACGGCGAAGTGATGATCATCGACGAGTTCACCGGCCGCATCCTCGAGGGCCGGCGCTGGTCGGAGGGATTGCACCAGGCGGTCGAGGCGAAAGAGGGGGTGGCGATCGGCGAGGAGAACCAGACCCTGGCGACGATCACCCTGCAGAACTACTTCCGCCTCTACGACAAGCTCGGCGGGATGACCGGAACGGCGCTGACCGAGGCCACCGAGTTCATGAAAATCTACAAAGTGCCCGTGGTCGAGATCCCGACCAACCGGCCGATGGTCCGGGCCGATCACAACGACCAGATCTTCAAAACCAAAGACGGCAAGTGGAAGGCCGTGCTCGAGGAGATCTTCGCCCGCCACGAGAAAGGCCAGCCGACCCTCGTCGGCACCGTCTCGGTCGAGGTCTCGGAGATGATCTCCGGCGAGCTGAAACGGCACGGGATCGAGCATGCCGTGCTCAACGCCAAGCCCGAGCACGCGGAAAAAGAGGGTGAGCGGATCGCCGAAGCCGGGCGCAAGGGCGCGGTGATGATCGCCACCAACATGGCCGGCCGCGGCGTCGACATCAAGCTCGGCGGCGACCCCGAGCACCTCGCGATGAAAGAGCTAAAAAAGCAGGGGCTGGGTCACGGCGACGAGGGTTACGAGGAGGCGCTGGCCGCGAAGATCGTCGAGATGGAGCCGCAGTGCAAGGCGGAGGCCGAAGCGGTGCGCGAGCTCGGCGGCCTCTACATCTGCGGCACCGAGCGCCACGAATCGCGCCGCATCGACAACCAGCTGCGCGGCCGTTCGGGCCGCCAGGGGGACCCCGGCGAGACGCGCTTCTTCCTCTCCGCCGAAGACGACGTGATCCGCCTCTTCGCCGGCGACCGCATCTACAAAATCCTCGACCGCCTCGGTCCCGTCGACGATGAGGGCGGCGAGATGCCGCTCGAGGCCAAAATGCTCAGCAAAACGGTCGAGGGGGCGCAGAAGAAGGTCGAGGAACAGAACTTCCTGATCCGCAAACGCGTGCTCGAGTACGACGACGTGATGAACGAGCAGCGCCGCGTCGTCTACAAATATCGCCGCGAGATCCTCGAAGGGCGGGACATGTCCGATATCGCCCGCGACGAGCTGGAGGGCGTGATCGAGCGCCTGGTCGACGAGTACACCCCCGGCGACGACCTCGAAGACTGGGACCTGGCCGGCCTGGAGACGCAATTGCGCCAGATTTGGCCGGTCGGGATCGAGGTCGGCTCGATGTCTCCGGAGACGGTCGAGCGCGAAAAGCTGAAAGACGCCCTCGACGAAGACTCGATGAGCGCCTACGACGACCGCGAGCAGACGCTCGGCGAGGAGCTGATGCGCTACCTGGAGCGCTCGATCCTGCTGCAGGTGATCGACAGCCGCTGGCGCGAGCACCTATACGACATGGACTACCTGCGCGAGGGCATCCACCTGCGCGGCTTCGCCCAGATCGACCCCCTCGTCGCCTACAAAAACGAAGGCTTTGGCATGTTCGAGGAGTTGATGAACTCGATCTGGGAGGAATTCAGCAAACTCGTCTTCAACGCCCAGATCGAACTCGATCCCTCGCAGGTGCAGGAAGGCGCATTTGCCGGCAACGGTGGCGGGCTGACCGCGCTGGACTATTCCGGCGGCACCCCGGACGCTCAGCCTTCGGCCCTGCAGGAGGTTGCCGCGGGTGTCAGCGTCACCGAAGGGACGGCGGTTCCGGGTGGCGGCGGCAACGGCGCCGCGGCGCCCGAGGTGATCGAGACCGTGGTCAAGGACGAGCGGGAGAAAGAAATCGGCAGGAACGATCCATGCTGGTGTGGATCAGGCAAAAAGTTCAAGAAGTGCCACGGCGCCTAGCCGGCGCCCGATGACGCACGACCCCGTCCGCGAGTTCGTCCGGAGCTTCAACGAGCGCGATCTGGATGCGTTCGTCGGGGTCCTCGACCCTGGTGTGGAGCTGCACTCGATGAAGGGTTTGCGGAAGGGCCGCGAGGCGGCTCGACTTTGGGCGACTCGGGAGCCTGGGGGGGTGCAGCAGACGATTGAGTTGGGCGAGCTCTTCGAGGACGGGGACAGGGCCTTGGCGCTGGTCAAGCGGGTATGGCGTTGGGAAGAGGACGGCTCTCACGCAACCACCGAGCAGATGGCCTGGCTCTTCGAGCTGCGCGACCACCGCATCCGCAGCTGGCGTCCCTTCGAAGATCGCGAAGCGGCCTGGCGGGCGTACCATCTGCGCGATGGAGCAGGTCGCGGCGACCAATAGAGAAGCGGCTGAGGCCTGGAGCGGGCCGCTGTTCGACACCTTTGTGCGCTTTCGCGATCTCGCTACCGCGGGGCTCGGGGCGCACGGGGACAAGGCGATGAAGGCTCACCCGCCCAATCGTGGCGACCGCGTGCTCGACGTCGGCTGCGGGTTCGGCGACACGACGCAGCTGCTCGCCGCGCAGGTCGGCCCCGAGGGCGAGGCCGTCGGGGTAGACGTATCCGAGCCCTTCGTCGCCGCCGCGCGTGAGGAGGCCGAGGCGGCCGGCGTCGAGAACCTGCGCTTCCTCAGCGGCGACGTTCAGGTCATGGACCTGGGGGAAGGCTTCGACTACGCCTTCTCGCGGATGGGAATCATGTTCTTCGCCAACCCGGTGCAGGCGCTGCGCAACGTGCGCGAGGCGCTCGCTCCCGGCGGTCGCTTCTGCGCCGTCGTCTGGCGGCGCAAGGAAGACAACGAGTGGGTGAGCCACGCTGAGCGGGTCGTCGAGGAGTACCTCGAGCATCCGGAGGCGACCGACGAGCCGACCTGCGGACCGGGCCCCTTCTCGATGGCGAACGCCGACACCGTCAGCGAGCAGCTGAAGATCGCCGGCTTCGAGGAGATCTCGCTGCGGCGCTGCGATCTGCCGCTCAAGATCGGCAACGACCTCGACCACGCGGTCGAGTTCAACATGTCGCTCGGCCCGGCCGGAGAGGTGCTGCGCCTCTGGGAAGACCGGATCGACGAGATCCGTCCGAAGATCGCCGCCGACCTGCGCGAGGCGCTCGCCGGGTTTGCCGGCCCCGACGGCGTGTTCGCTCCCGCATCGACCTGGATCATCGGCGCCACCGCTCCCTGAACGGCGCATCCGACATTGACCCCCCTCTGGTGTGGTCAATCTCCGATGCGCGCTTCGGAGCCGCTCTCAATAAGCTGTTCCCATGGCCGATGTCGCCCCGACCGAATCGGTACCGGCGCGACTCGCCGAGATCCGCGAGCAGTTGAAGCTGCTCTCGGACTACCTTTGACCCGGCTTCGCTGCGGGACGAAGCAGAGCGGTTGGAGGAGGAGATGGGCCGTCCCGGCTTCTGGGACGACCAGGAGAAGGCGGCGGGTGTCTCGGCCGCCCACGCTCGTGCCCAGCGCAAGCTGAAGACCTTCGAGGGGCTTGAATCGGAGGCGGGGGACCTTGCCGAGCTGGCCGAGATGGCGGCCGAAGACGAGGAGATGGCCGCCGAGCTGGGCACGCAGATGGCCTCGGTGGAAAGGCGGCTCGCCGAGCTCGAAGAGGCGCGCCTGTTCAGCGGCAAATACGACGCCGGCGACGCCGTGGTCACCGTTCACGCCGGCGCCGGGGGAACCGACTCCCAGGACTGGGCCGAGATCCTGCTGCGGATGTACCTGCGCTGGGCCGAGCGCCGCGGCTTCGAGGTCGAGATGAAGGAGGCCTCGCCGGGGGAGGAGGCCGGGCTCAAGTCGGCGACCTTCATCGCCCGCGGCGAGAACGTCTACGGGTTGTTCGCCGCCGAGCGCGGCGTCCACCGCTTGGTGCGGATCTCTCCCTTCGACTCCTCGGCGCGGCGCCACACCAGCTTCGCCCAGGTCGACGTCGGGCCGTTGGTCGACGAAGGGGTCGAGGTCGAAATCGACGACGCCGACCTGCGCGTCGACACCTACCGCGCCTCGGGCGCTGGCGGTCAGCACGTCAACAAGACCGACTCCGCGGTGCGGATCACCCACCTGCCGACCGGTGTCGTCGTGCAGTGCCAGAACGAGCGCTCGCAGACCCAGAACAAGGCCGTCGCGATGCAGCTGCTGCGCTCGAAGCTGATCGAGCTGGAGGAGCGCAAACGGGCCGAGACGCTGGCGAAGGAGCGCGGCGAGGTCAAGGAAGTCGCCTGGGGGTCGCAGATCCGCAGCTACTTCCTGCACCCCGACCAGCGGGTCAAAGACCACCGCACGGGGCACGAGGTCGGCGATGCTCAGCGGGTGCTCGACGGCGACATCGACGACTTCATCAGGGACTACCTGAACAAGACCGCGGCCTCCTCGGCCAGTTAACGCGATGCCCTCGGCCGAGCCGCTGACCTATCTCGAGCGACCGGCCGCGAACGGGGCGGAGGGCCTTCTAGTCCTCCATCATGGGCGCGGGACCGACGAGCGCGATCTGCTCGGCCTGGCGGACGCGCTCGACCCAGAGCGGCGGTTGCACGTGTGCACGCCGCGCGCGCCGTTGACGCTGCCCGGCTCGCCCGGCTATCACTGGTACCTGGTCCCGCGGGTCGGTCATCCGGACCCCGATACCTTCCACGCCGCTCGCAATGCCCTCGCCGAGCTCCACGACCGCGTCTGGGAGGAGACCGGTCTCGGGCCTGCCGATACCGTCCTGGGCGGCTTCTCGATGGGGGCGGTGATGAGCTACGCGATGGCCTTGGGCGCCGAGCGGCCGCCTGTGGCCGGAATCCTCGCCTTCAGCGGCTTCGTCCCCGTCGTCGACGGGTGGGAGCCGGAGTTCGAGGATCGCCGGGAGACCCGGGCCTTCATCGCCCATGGCCGTGCCGACCCGGTGATAGAGGTCGGCTTCGGTCGGCGCGCCAAGGACCTGCTTGAGGCCGCCGGGCTCGAGGTCGAGTACCGCGAGTCGGGCGTCGCGCACCAGATCGACGGCTCCCAGCTGGGGAACGCGGTGGCGTGGCTGGACCGGACCGTGCCTAGGCGTTAACGCGGGGAGAGCACGAGTCGCCGGAAGGGGCACCCGGCACTCTTCGCCGAGGGAATGTCGATCTGAACGGAGAGCTGCTTCGGATCGTTGCGACCGTGCAGGTCCTCGACGAGGCGGAGGACGCCGCTGCGGCCGAGGTGGCGGTGCACGGTGCCAAGCCGGCCGATCTTGAGCGAGGCGGCCGCCGGCTCATAGGTCGTGTAGCCGATCGTCAGCTTCAGCTTGTCGCCCTGCCCTGACGTGGTGGCCGCGCCGTGGGCGCTGCGCAGGACGCATTCTTCCGCGGCTGGAGCGCCGTGGCCGGCAGTCTTTTTGCGACGTTCGGCCACTTCTTCGTCGCAAACTTCCTTGACTTCGGCGGTGCTGAGTTCGCCTTCATCGAATCCTTCTTCGGCTTCTTCGCAGGCGCCTTCTTCGCTTTCGCCTTCGCCTTCGTCTTCTTCGGCCGCGAGTTCTTCTTCGAACGCGAGTGGCGTCGTGCCCTGAACGAGGGGAGCGGCATGGGCAGCGCCGGTCAAGAGCAGGCTGGAGAGGGCGAGAAGGACTACGAGGACGGGAAGTCTGAGGAGGGAGAGTTTGGTGGCCATGTGCGCATCCATCGGCTGGCCATCGTCCCCCCTTTAGTCAAGTCAGGGTATTCCCGCGCCCTCCATCCGCAACAGCGCCTCCTTCATCGGCAGTCCACCGCCATAACCACCCAGGCCGCCGCTGCTGCGCAGGACGCGGTGGCAGGGGACGACGATCGGGATCGGGTTGGAGCCGCAGGCCGTGCCCGCCGCGCGCACCGCGCGCTCGTTGCCGGCGCTGCGGGCTATATCGGTGTAGTTGCGGGTCCTGCCGTAGGGGATGCGGTCGATCGCCCGCAGGGCGCGCCGGCGGAAGCCCTTGCTCAACTGCCAGTCGAGCGGCAAATCGAACTCCTGCAGGCTGCCCTCGAAGTAGAGGTCGAGCTGGCGGCGAGCGTGGTCGAGGCGGGCCGGTGCCTCGATGACCCGTGGCGAGATCTGCGCCGCCAGGTCCTCCAGCGTCTCCTCGGAGTCGTAGTTCGGCAGGCCGACCTTGACCAGGCCCTTGGGGGTGGTGGCGAGGAGCAGCGGCCCGAAAGGCGAGTCGGCGGTGGCATAGGCGACGTCGAGCAGGCCCTCTGCTGCGGCCCGCTCGGCGAGCTGTTCGAGGCTTGCCTTCATGCCAGCTCCTTTCTCAATCGCTTGATTCCCTCGTGCAGGCTGCGTCGTGCCGCATCGGGCGAGCAGCCCAGCGCCGCGGCGATCTCGGCGTGGGGGAGGTCGCAGGCGTAGCGCAGGGCCACGGCGGCGCGCTGTTTCGGCGGCAGGGCGCCGACCAGGGCCCAGATCCCCTCGTCGAGCTCGGGCTCGGCGGTCACGCCGGCTATCTCGTCAGGCTCGGCGATCGGAAGCGGCCGGCGACCGTTGGCACGGTGGTGGTCGATCGCCTTGCGGTGGGCGATGGTCAGCAGCCAGCCGCGCAGGTTGCCGTCGTCGCTCAGCTTCGGGTAAGCCCGCAGCGCCGCCAGGAAGGTCTCCTGAAAGCAGTCCTCGGCGTCGTCACGACCAACCGCGCCGCGCAGCACGGACATCACGTCGGCGGCGTGATCGTCTAGGAGGGTCTGGAAGGGCGGCAATGCGGTCACCTATGGGATTAAACGCCTCGGGCCCGCCAGGTGTGAGAGAGACGAATGTCCCCTCCGACGGAACCCGCCGCCCGCAGCTTGCCAGGCCGCGGGCGCTTGGTTGGCTCACAAGTTCCGCTGGAGGGGACATCCGTCTCTCTCTGCGAGGCGCGGTCGAGGTTTGGTGCGCTATCCGGAGCAAACCCCGACCGCGCTTGCCTGGTTAGGGTGCTGAGATGGTTGATCTCGACGAGGTGGTCGGTCGCGCGCTTGCCGAGGATTTGGGCGCTGGGGATGTGACTTCGGAGGCGACTGTGCCTGAGGGTGCGCGTGCGGGGGCTCGGATCGTGCAGAAGGAGGCTGGCGTTGTCTTCGGTCTTGCTGTCGTCGCCGAGACGATGCGGCAGTGTGGGGTAGAGGACGTCGACAATCTGGTTGTCGAGGGGCAGTGGCGGGAGGAGGCGCCGACTGAGGTCTTGCTGGCGAGTGGGCCGGCCGCCGGATTGCTTGCGGCGGAGCGGACGGCACTCAACTTTCTCGGCCATCTCTCCGGGATCGCGACGCTGACGGCGCGTTATGTCGAGGCGGTTGCCGGGACGCGCGCGGGCATCCTCGACACGCGCAAGACGACGCCGGGGCTGCGGGCGCTGGAGAAGGCGGCGGTGGCTGCCGGCGGGGGGCAGAACCACCGCATGGGGCTCTATGACGCGATCCTGATCAAGGAGAACCACATCGCATTGGCGGGAAGTCTCGCCAAGGCGGTCCTTGCGGCTCGCAGTGCACATCCGGATCTGCCGGTCGAGGTCGAGTGCCGCACCGTCCTGGAGTCCGGCTACGCCTTGGGCACCGGCGCTGACCGACTGCTGCTCGACAACATGACGCTGGACGAGCTGCGCGAAGCGGTCGCCCTGCGCGACGCCGAGCGTGGCGCCGACGGCCCGCCGCTGGAGGCCTCCGGCGGGGTCAGCTTGGAGACGGTGCGCGAGATCGCCGAGACCGGCGTCGACTTCATCTCGATCGGTGCTCTGACCCATTCGGCCCCGACGCTCGACTTCAGCATGCTGCTCGAGCCCTCTACTTGAGCAGCCGAGACAGCCGTCTGTCTTTGAGCACGCGCCCGCCGGTTTGCTCTTTGGGGCAGTAGTTGGTCTGGTGCTCGGCGAAGAAGACAGCCTCGATGGTGGTGCCGCAGCGAGGACAGGGCTCACCCTCGCGCTTGTGGACTTTCAGTGGTATCGGGAGCTTGTCGGGTAGGTCGGGGCCGACCGTCTCCTCGTAGTGGTCGATCGCGTCGCCGAGCACGTGGAGGGCTGCGTGCAGCTGCTCGACCTCTGTCTCGTCCAGCTCCGAACCCTGTTTGAAGGGAGAGAGGCGCGCCTCCCAGAGGATCTCGTCTACCCAGGAGCGGCCGATGCCGGCGATGTCGCGTTGGTGGCGGAGGAGGGGGTGCAGGTGCCGGGGCTGGTCGATCGCCGCGGCGAAGGCGTCGAGCGGGAGAGGGGGCCAGGCCTCGGGGCCGAGCGTGGCGATGGCTTCGTCCGCTTCGACGGCATCGGTCGCCAGCAGCTTCGCCCACGCCCGTTGCTTGGTGCCGAACTCGCGCAGGCGCAGCTCGCGCCCGTCCTCGAGCCGCACCAGCACCCGCGAGGCGCGGTCTTTGGGCGAGGCCCGTTTGTCGAAGACCCGCAACCGCCCCGCCGACATGAGGTGGATCAGCAACGCCAGATCCCCAAACTCGACGACGGGCATCTTGCCGACACGCCGGATCCCGGTGATCTCCCGCCCAGACAGCTCGTCGAGCGGCGGCTCGAAGGTCTTCATCACGTTCATCCCCGGCGCCAGCACGGATTCGACGCGCGCTCCCCGCAAGGTCGCATCGAGGCGCCGCACGGTGATCTCGACCTCCGGCAGCTCGGGCATGCCGAGAGAGTAGACTTCCGGCTAGTTCATTCGACTGGACTCAGGCCTAGGC
>DAIRWC010000025.1:8979-12261 GCA_036802505.1 Solirubrobacterales bacterium | reverse complement strand
GTTGGCGGGGAGGGCGAGCAGGGCAATGACGACCACGCCGGCCGTCAGCCGTTTGCCGACCCGCCCGGAGGCCGACTCGGCGGCGATCAGCAACACGCCGACCGCACCGAAGAAGAGATAGCGCGAGCCTTCCGGTGGCCTCGCCGCGGCGCCCATCGTCACCCAGTAGAAGGCGACCACGGCAATCCAGGCCCAGAGGCTCGGGCGGATCGATCGACGGCCCAGCCGGCACAGCAGCGCGCCGGCCGCGAGGACCGTCAGGGCCTTGCCGAACCAGGTGACCACGGTCGTGTAGGTCGCTGGGATGACCCGATTGGTGCCGGTCAGCGCGCCGAACACCGCCCCCGCCGCGTAGAAGACGGTGTGCGGGATCAGGTGCAGGTTGGAGAGCTCGAGCGCGCTCTGTTCCTGGTGGAACTTGCGGGCCCAGATCCACCAGGCGGCGTAGAGGGCGCCCGGAAGGACGAAGATCCAGGCGCGGCGCAGCCGATCGGGCCTCAGCAGCACGAGCACGGCGATCCCGACCAGGATCGCGATGCCGACCTCGATCGTGAGGATCGAGAGGGTGATCAGGACGCAGGCGAGGACATCGCCGCGCCGGTCTTCCCGTTCCAGCGCCAGAACCGCACCGAGGCCGAGCGCGATCGCGGCGAGGGTGTGAACGTCGAAGGGCCAGAGCAGCACCTCGCGGGCGAAGCCGAGGAAGAGTAATAGAACGCAGGGGGCAAGTGCGGCCAGTGGGCCCACCCGCCGCCGCGCCAGCTCGAAGACGAGCGCGACAGACGCGCAGAGGGCGGCGACGTTGACCGCAACGAAGGCGGTGTAGTCGGCGCCGAAGAGGGCGAAGGTCGCTTCGTAGATCAGCTTGCCGCCGAGCTGCAGGTGGCCGTTGTAGGGGCCGAGCAGGTATTCGGGGCAGAGCGAATGGAACTGGACGACGTGGCCGGAGTTTTCGACCATACGCCCGAGGTAGAACATCTCGTCGATGCCGAAGCTCTCGCCGTTCGCGGTGGCGAGGATCAGCGCGGCGGAGATTGCCATCGCGATACCCAGCACGATCCAGGCGCCGCGGGTGGTTCGCGGGAAGGCGATCAAAGCTCGGCGCGGCGGTAGTCGCCGCGGCTCAGGTGGTGCTCGAGGAAGACGTAGAGGACGATGAACAGGTAGCGGCTGCCCATCTCGTTGAGGCGCAGCTTCGAGACCCCGGCTTTGCGGTTGGCCCAGGAGATCGGCACGATGCCGTAGCTGTAGCCGCGTACGACGGCCTTCAGCGGAAGCTCGACGGTCAGGTTGAAGTGGTGCGAGAGGAACGGCTGGACGTTTTCGATCACCTCGCGCCGGTAGGCCTTGAAGGCGTTGGTGGTGTCGTTGTAGCCGTGGCGGAAGAGCAGGCGGATGCCCCAGTTGACGATCCGGTTCATGATCAGCTTCGAGCGCGGGTAGTCGATCACCTTCGAGCCATGGACGAAGCGCGAGCCGAAGGCGCACTCGTAGCCTTCTTCGAGCAGGCGCTGGTAGGAGACCAGGTCGCGGGGGCTGTCGGAGCCATCCGCCATGACGATCGCCACCGCGTCGCCCTCGAAGGTCTCGAGGCCGGCGCGGACGGCGAAGCCGAAGCCGTTTTCGTAGGGCGAGGGCAGGCAGCGCACCTGCGGGTGCTCGGCGGCGATCCGCTCGACCACGGCGGCGGTGCTGTCGGTGCTCGAGTCGTCGACGACGATCACCTCGTGCTCGATCTGCTCGGCGCCGAGCGTGGAGACGATCTCGTTCACGGTCTCGGCGACGGTGCCCTCCTCGTTGTAAGCGGGGATGACCACCGAGAGCTTCATGGCGCCACCTTCTCGAAACTGAGCGCCTCAGCGACGGCGTCCTCGTGGGCGACGGTCCACTCCAGCAGGTCGGCGAGCACCTCGCGCGGGCCGCGGCGCGGTCGCCAGGAGGTGCGGGCGAAGAGCCGCGAGCAGTCCGAGAGGTAGATCGGCACGTCGCCGGGCCGGGTCTCGGGATCGGCTCCGATCTCCACCTCGTTGCCGGTCAGCTCGCGACAGAGCGCGGTCGTCTCGAGCAGCGAGAGGCTGCACTCGCGGCCGCCGCCGACGTTGGCGACCGAGCCGCTCCAGCCCTCGGGATCGCCGAGCTGCTCCTCGACCAGGTCGACCAGGTCGTCGATGTGGAGCAGGTCGCGGACCTGCTTGCCGGCGCCACCGAAGCCGATGTAGTTGAGCGACCGGCCGAAGTGGTGGCTGAGCAGCCACCAGGAGAAGACGCCCTGGTCGACCTTGCCCATCTGCCAGGGGCCGGCGATCACGCCACAGCGATTGACGACGGCGCGCAGGCCGAAGGCGTCGGCGTACTCCTCGATCAAGAGCTCGGCGGAGAGCTTGGTGGCGCCGTAGAGGGTGCGGGCGCCGGGCAGCGGGAAGTCCTCGGAGATGCCCTGCGGGCCGGCGCCGGGCAGCGGCTGCTCGGCGGACAGCTCATAGCGGGTCTCGGCCTCCTCCAGCACCAGCTCGAGCTGAGGGGCCACCGGGTACACCCGGCTGGTCGAGAGGAAGACGACGAAGGCGTCCTCTTCGCGGGCGCGCTCGAGGCAGTTGAAGGCGCCGACCAGGTTCGTCTGCACCGAGTAGGAGGTGTCGGCGAAGCCGGCCAGGACCGAGGGCTCTGCCGAGCACTCGACCATCGCGTCGAAGCTTCCCGCCGCGGTCAGGTCATCGGGCTCGCGAACGTCGCCATGGACGAATTCGACGCCGGCATCGCGCAGGCGGCTCAGGTTCAGCTCCGAACCGCGTCGCATCAGGTTGTCGAGCGCGACCAGCTCCCACTCGGGGTGGCGCGAGGCAAGCGAGACGCCAAGATTCGCCCCGACGAAGCCTGCCCCCCCGGTGATTAGGACTCTCATGGCCCGGCACTCTAGTGAGGTGCTCCCTGCTATTTCTCGACGACGGGCAGGCCGGAGCCTGCGACGGCGCTGATCGTTAATCTGCCCGCCATGCCTACCGCAATAGTTACCGGATCGGGGGGTCTGATCGGCTCCGAGTCAGTCCGCCGCTTCATCGAGGCGGGCTGGGACATCGTCGGGATCGAGAACGACATGCGCGCCCGCTTCTTCGGCGAGGAGGCCTCGACCGCGCATGTGACCGAGGAGCTGCGCGAGGGCTATCCGGAGTTCCGCTCGCTCGACATCGACATCCGCGACGCCGAGGGCGTCAACCGCGCCTTCGCCGACCTGGCCGGCTCGCTCGACGCCGTGATCCACACCGCGGCGCAGCCCTCGCACGA
>DAIRWC010000025.1:0-8969 GCA_036802505.1 Solirubrobacterales bacterium | reverse complement strand
GGTTGAAATCGCCTGTCGGGCGCAGGTGGACCGCGTCGTGCTCGGGATCAAAGGCGCGAGAGGGATGGTGCCGCGCGCGGTCGAGCGCGTCTTCCGGGAGTGCGGCGCTGATCTCGAGCTCGTGGTCCACACCGCGGCGCAGCCCTCGCACGACTGGGCGGCGCGCGAGCCGCAGACCGACTTCGGCGTCAACGCGCTCGGCACGCTCAACCTGCTCGAGGCGGCGCGCGAGCACGCCCCCGACGCACCCTTCGTCTTCTGCTCGACCAACAAGGTCTACGGAGACACCCCCAACCACCTTCCGCTGGAGGAGCTGGAGAAGCGCCTCGAGCTGCCCGAGTCCCACCCCTTCCACAAGGGCATCGACACCTCGATGTCAATCGACCGATCGACCCACTCGCTGTTCGGCGTCTCCAAGGCGGCGGCCGACCTGCTCGTGCAGGAGTACGGCCGCTACTTCGACATGCCCACCGTCTGCTTCCGCGGCGGCTGCCTGACCGGCCCACAGCACGCCGGGGCGCAGCTGCACGGCTTCCTCGCCTACTTGATGAAGTGCACGGTCACCGGCACCCCCTACACCGTCTTCGGCTACGGCGGCAAGCAGGTCCGCGACAACATCCACAGCGCCGATCTCGTCGCCTGCTTCCAGGCCTTCCAGAAGGCGCCCCGAGCAGGCGCCGTCTACAACATGGGCGGCGGACGGCGCAGCAACTGCTCGATGCTCGAGGCGATCGACGTCTGCGAGCGGATCAGCGGCCGCGAGCTGCAGTGGGAGCTGAGCGACGAGAACCGCATCGGCGACCACCGCTGGTGGATCTCCGACGTCTCCGACTTCGCCGCCGACTATCCCGACTGGCAGCCGCGATACGGCGTCGACGAGATCCTCCAGGAGATGTACGAGCAGAACGTCGAGCGCTGGATGGCGACCGCCGGCTGACCTTCATCCGATCTGCATCGGACCCCGAATAGGGACTCGATGCAGGGTCGGGTCACTTCTGCATGGCGCAGACCTTCGCCGGGCTGCCTTCGAGGCGCATCATCCAGGGGACCTTCGCAAGGTCGACGGGGATCGGGACCGCCACCGCTTCGCCCGGCCCGACGCCGGCCTGGAAGTCGACCGGCATCGGTTCGCCTTCCGCTGGCGTCGCGAAGCGGCGCATCTGGATGTCGGTGACCGGCCGCGGGCCGGCGGCGATCGCGGCGCCGCCGGCGGGGACGGCGAACTCCTGCCCGGGAACGGCGCGGAAGCAGTTGTTCGCCGGCACGGCTGAAGTGGCGATCGGCTCGACCGCGACCCGCAGTGCGTTGAGCAACACCTTGTCGGCCGCGAAGCGCGCCGCCTCTGAGCTTTCCTGCAGTTCGGCGACCGTGTAGGCGGGCGAGCCGAAGTCGTCGACCGCGGCGAAGTAGGAGCCGGCATCGATGTGGTCGAAGCCGGTATCGGCGAATTCTTCTTCGAGGAAGAAAGCCGGGTCGATCGTGTTGCGGGCGATCTCCATTGCGGTCAAGTTGCCGCGCACGATTTCGGTGCTGCCGGCGTAGCTTTCGTAGGCCTCGTGCATGAAAAGGCTGTTGCTGGCGATCGAAGCGGCGACCACGATCAAGGCCGGGCCGATGAGGCGGCGGCCGAGGGGCACGCCGCGCAGCAGCTCGGCGGCGACCAACAGCACGAAGGCTCCGCCGAGCAACTGGTAGCGACTCGCCCAGGGCACCCGCCCGGGCTTGAGGTCGAAGCCGCCGAGCACCCAGAAGGCGAGGCCTATCGCCAAGAACACCCAGAATGAGCGCGACAGCCGTTCGACCCGGTAGGCGCGCCAGAGCGCCAGTCCGCCGACGGCGACCGCCAGAGGACGCCCCCAGTCCAGGCCTCCCGGCGAGGCGATTCCTTCGACCGGCGTCGCCAGGCCGAGCAGGGCGGCGATCGCCGAGCCGAAGGAATCGAGCACGAAGAAAGGGGTCGTGGCGACGTTGTGCAGCGAGAGCGCGCTTTCGGCTTCGTGGCCCCATTTGAGCCACCACAGCGCCCAGAGGACGGCGGGGATGACGACGACGTAGGCGCGGCGGCGCCAGTCGCGCTCGCTGCGGCTGAGGGCGATGTCGACGACCATCCCGGCCGCGAAGGCGACCCAGACGCTGGAGAAGAGCATCGTGCCGAGCAGCCAGGCGAGCGCCAGGCGGTCGCCGACCTTGTCGCGCCGGTCGAGAGCGACCAGCATTCCCAGGCCACAGGTGAGCGAGCCGAGAAAGGTGATCGAGGAGAACCAGAAGAGGTCTTCGAAGGCTGCCCCCATGAAGAGAACCGGCAGCGTCGCGAGCAGAGCCGGCCATGGCCCCAACCGCCGCCTGATCAGGACGAAGAGGAACCAGTCGCCGAGCAGGAGCATCGCCGTTGAGACGATGCGGAAAGGCACCAGCGAGCCCATGCCGAACCCCGACAGCAGCAGCTTCCAGACGACGACGGCCCCGGCGACGAGGTGCTCGTTGGCGGGCGTGAAGAACGCGTCGGCGCTGAACTCGCGCCGGTAGAGGATGTAGGTCCAGTCGTCGAGGATGAAGGTCAGCTTCGAGCCGAGCACGACGATGACCACGCCGGCCACGGCCATCGCCACCGCGAGCAGCAGCGTGGCCGGGTTCTTCGCTCGGATCGCCCCGCTCACGCCGGTAACCTATCCGTCCCTCTTGACGACCCACGCCCCTCCCCAAGTCGCGATTGAGGTCAGCGGCGTCGAGAAGACCTTCCGCATCCCCACCCAGCGGGTCGACTCGCTGAAGGAGCGGCTGACCACCTTCTCCCAGTCCGACTATCGCGAGCTGCACGCCCTGCGCGATGTCTCCTTCGAGGTCGAGCGCGGCGAGTTCTTCGGCATCGTCGGCCGCAACGGCTCGGGCAAGAGCACCCTGCTGAAGATCCTCGCCAGCATCTATGCCGCCGATGGCGGCCGGGTGCGGATGGCCGGTCGCCTCGCCCCGTTCATCGAGCTCGGCGTCGGCTTCAACAACGAGCTGACCGCGCGCGAGAACGTCGAGTTGAACGGGGTGATGATGGGGCTGACGCGGCGCGATGCCCGCAGTCGCCTCGGCGCCGTGCTCAAGTTCGCCGAGCTGGAGGAGTTCGTCGACCTCAAACTGAAGAACTACTCCTCGGGGATGCTGGTGCGGCTCGCCTTCTCGGTGATGATCCAGTCCGACGCCGAGATCCTCCTGATCGACGAGGTGCTCGCGGTCGGCGACGCCTCCTTCCAGCAGAAATGCGCCGACGTCTTCTACGAGATCCGCGATTCGGAGCGCACCGTCGTCTTCGTCACCCACGACATGAGCGCGGTCGAGCAGTACTGCCACCGGGCGATGCTGCTCCACGATGGCCGGATCACCGCGATCGGCGACGCCGACGAGGTCGCGCGCAGCTACCTGCGGCTCAACTTCGAGCAGGCTCCCAGCGGAGGGGATGCCGACATGGGAGGTGTCGCCGACATCACCCTCTCCGACGTCTGGCTGGAGGACAGCCTCGGCGAGCGGATCACCAATGTCGAGAAGGGCTCCGAGCTGCGCTTCGGTGCGATCTTCGAAGCGCACCGGGCTGTCGACGGGCCCAGCTTCGGCTTCGCCTTCACCAATGCCGACGGGGTCGAGGTGACCGGCTTCGGCGTCGGGCTCTCAGGTGACGTGCCCGACCGCCTCGAGCCGGGTCAGCGGGTACGCGTAGGCGGCGAGATCGAGAACCGGCTGGCTCCGGGTCGCTACGTGACCAAGTGCTGGGTTCACCGCGAGCACAATTTCGCAAACCTCGTCCTGCACTCTCCGCACGTGCTCGACTTCGTCGTCTATGGCAAGGACGGCGCCGGCGTCGTCGCGCTCGACCACGAGATCGCCGCGACGGTTGAGGGCTCGTGAACGCTGAGCCCGCGACCCCGGAGCTGCGCGACGTCAGCGGCCCATCGGCCGTTGGCGGCGGCCGCCACCGATTCTTCGAGCTGCTCTGGCTGATGTCGGTGACCGAGTTCAAGAAAACCTTTTTCGGCACCGTGCTCGGCTACGTCTGGTCGCTGATGCGGCCTCTGCTGCTCTTCGCGGTGTTGCTGCTCGTCTTCACGCGGATCATCAAACTCGGCAGCTCCACGCCCCACTACGAAGTGCTGCTGCTCTTCAACATCGTCCTCTTCGGCTTCTTCCAGGAAGGTACCGGCGGGGCGGTGAGCGCGGTCCTCGCCCAGGAGGGGATCGTCCGCAAGACCCAGTTCCCCCGGCTGGTCATCCCGATGGCGGTCGTGCTCACCGCGCTCTTCACCCTCGGACTCAACATGATCGTCGTCTTTGTCTTCATGTTGGCCTTCGGCGTTACGCCGATGTGGACCTGGCTGCTCTTCCCACTGATCCTTCTGCCGTTTCTGATTCTCATCTGCGCCCTGGCGATGCTGCTTTCCGCGCTAAACGTGCGCTTCCGGGACGTGGCGATCATCTGGGTGGTTATCGCGACCGCGCTCAATTACGCGACGCCGATCATCTACCCGTTGAGCATCCTCAAGGAAGACCCGACCCTTCGGCACCTGCTGATGGCCAACCCGCTGACGCCGATCTTCCAGCAGGCCCACATCTGGATGATCGACCCCCAGGCGGAAAGCGTCTGGTCCGCCGCGGGGGGCCCTTTGCCGCTGATCGCCGCGGGCTTGATCTACGTCACCGTCTGCGTCGCCGGCGTCTGGGTCTTCAGCCGCGAGGCGCCGCGGATCGCCGAGCAGCTCTGAGAAGCCGCTACTTTGCCCCTGCGGGGCGTTTCAGGTGATGCTTTGATCCGAAACTCGATATTGCTTGTCGTGGCTGTGGCCGCGCTGCTCGGCGCGCCCGCGACGGCGGTCGCGGGGCCGCCCGCGCCTCGCGGTTTCACGGTTGGGATCTCCCCGCAGACGCCCGCCGGCGAAGCCGACTACTCGCTGATGGCGGAGGCGGGGATCAGAAGCCTGCGCCTTCCCCTGGGTTGGGGAAGCGTGGAGCCTCAAAGTCCCTCCTGGACGCCGCCCGACTGGTCGGACTTCGACCGCTCAGTGGGTCTCGCGGCCGAATACGGCATGCGGGTCCTCCCCTTCATCTGGGGGTCCCCATCCTGGGTCGCCGGACGGGCCGGGATCGAACCCGTCCGCAGCGCCTGGGCGAGCCGCGCCTGGGCCTCGTTCCTGCGTCGGGCCGTCAAGCGTTACGGGCCCTACGGCGCCTTCTGGCGTGAAAACCCCGAGCTGCCCTTCCTGCCGATTCGCGCCTGGGAGATCTGGAACGAGGAGAACATCGTCACCTTCTCGCCCCGTCCCGACCCCTCGCGTTACGCGCGGCTCCTGCGGATCGCCGGCCGCGTGATCCACCGTGCCGACCCCGGCTCCAAGGTCATCCTCGGCGGTCTCTTCGGCCGCCCCCTGCAGGTGCCGCCCAACGTGCCCTCGGGCACCTTCCTCAACGGCGTCTACCGAGCCCACAACGTGAAGCCGTACTTCGACGGGGTGGCGCTGCACCCCTACGTCGCCGACGCCGGCGCGATGCGACCCGAGATCGTCAACCTGCGCCGCGTCATGCGTCTCCACCACGACGTCAGCACGCCCATCTACGTCACCGAGATGGGCTGGGGCTCCGACAGCTTCCAGACCCGCTGGGAGCGCGGGCTCTACGGCCAGGCGCGCGAGCTCGATCAGGCTTTCTCGATGCTCGCCAACCACCGCAGATCCTGGCGCATCGCCGGGGCCTGGTGGTTCTCCTGGGCCGACGCCGGGCACCTCTGCCAGTTCTGCGACTCGGCCGGTCTTCTCACCGGCGATCGCGAAGCAAAGCCGGCCTGGTACCGCTTCACGGCCTGGACCGGAGGGGACCCTGAAATCGTCCCGCGGGCGAGCTTCGGCGAATGAGCGCCGGCTCAGCAAGCTGAGCGGAAGAGGTCTAGCTGGACGCGATCTCCGCGATGAAGTCCTTAACCCGCCCGCCCGCATCCCCGACATCGATGATCGGGAACTGCATCTCCTCGGCAAGGGCCCTGTAGGGATCAGCCCAGGAATCGGGAACGATCAGCTTCGGCGGCCAGGGTTGCTTTCCCCTCGCCACGAAAATGTCCAGACAGGCCGCGCGCAGCCCCGGCAGGTCATCGACGATCTCGCGCAGCAGGAGCAGGTCGATCAGGTCACGGAAACGTTCGTTGTCGCCATCGTCGAACCGCTCGGTGACGGCGTGGAGCTTCTGTGCAATTTGGTAGCGAGTTGAGAGACACTTCACCATCGTTGGACCGTCGAGCCCAAACTCACCGATGTCGATCGCCTTCACTGGCTCGGGGTCAAGTGCCTTGGTGTCGGGCGGCGCGACCTCGAGCTTCAGAGTCGCCCAGGCACGACCCCGATAGGCGAGTTTGACGTCCAGTCGCCAGAAGGACGTCCCTGGAACCTCGTTGATTGGCCGTCGCTGGAATGCGAACTGCGAGTAGTCCTGCTCGAGAGCCTCGTCGAGGTCGTCTTCGAGCTGTTCGGGATCGCCTAAGAAGACCAGGTCGACGTCCTTCGTCGCTCTTGCGTTCGTTCCGAATCGGAGCTCAATTGCGATTCCTCCCTTGAGGAGAAGCCTGGGCTTCTCCTCCTCCCCGACCCGTTCGAGGGCGCCCAACAAGACCATGACCGACACCCACCGGCGCACCCTGTCAGGGGCGACTCCGGTCAGACCGGCGTAATGCTGAATGAGGCGCTCAAGGTGGCTTCGTCCAGCCGGGGGTCCGTCGGGTCGGCGATTGGGGCCGTGGTCTGGCAGCACGGATGGGGTCATGAAGGGTTGGTTGTGCCAGGCCCGCGGAACGAGCGGTTGAGCTCGTCAACGTCTTGGCGTTTAATCAGCCCCCGGCTCCTGGCCTCGTCGATTGCCTGGCGGATCAGGCCCGCTCCGAGGTGCCCTTCATGCGCCTGGTGGATTGCCTTGGCTGCGGTGACAATCGGGATGCCTTCGAAGGCGGTGACCTCATCAGGCCGAAGGTGCTCACGGTGCACGACATAGAGGCGCGGTATCTCCCGCCGCGGGCGGTGGGTTTGCGGAACCGTGATTTCGATCTTCGCCGGATTCACATCGCCGAGTTCATAGAGTCCGAGCGCTGAGGAATGGGAGATCACCGCCTGTGCTCCCCGCGGCCACAGGGTCGCCTGCATGTATGGATCCAGCGGCGTCACGGGGATCAGTGGGACGCGATAGACGGAATTCAACGGATGTTCCAGCTGCCCGCGTCGTGCCATCTCTTGGAGCCGGCGAGGGTCTACGCCGATGGTTTCGGCATCGGAGATCGTCACGAAGCCGTAGCGATCGGCAGCGAGCTCAGCGAGCTTGTTGAAGGTGGGTCCCGGCATTATTGGATGAAAGGTAGGATTTTTACCACCTTTCATCCAACTCAGGGTACACGAGATGGACAAAAGGAGGTATTTAGCAACCCTTCGTCCAGTCGCTCCAAGGACTGGCGGCAGCCGTTCAGCTGGCCGAGCGGAACAGGTTGACCGAGCCGATGCGGCGCATCGTGTACTGGTCGTAGGGCAGGTCGCCGCGCCAGCGGTTGTGGGCCTCGGCGGAGACGAAGTAGGTCTCGGGGTCGCTCTCCATCGCCTCGATCTGCGCTGCCAGATCCTCCGCGGAGAGCCCGAGCGCGGCGACGATCGCATCGAGTTTCTCGCGATGCTCCTCGGCGCCCCAGCCGGCGAGCACGTGGTCCACCGCGTGGATCGAGCAGCCGCCCCGCTTCCGCACCAGCTCGTGCCCGGTCTCGACCACGTGTGACACATGCTCCAGCGGCACGTGCTCCAGAACCGAGATCGAGAAGACCGCGCCGAAGTCGTCGCCGACGTCCTCGTTCGGGGGGAAGAGCTCGCGGACGAAATGCACGTCCGGGTAGGCGCTCTGGAAGCGCTTGAACTCGCGCGGGCCGTTGCCACCGCCCATGTAGTCGTCGACGACGGTGACGTCGTAGCCGAGCCGCGAGAGCATTCCCGCCACTAGCGGCTCCCCGGCGCCGATCTCGAGGACGCGCGCGCCCCGCTCGACGTTGCCGAGGATCGCCTTGATCGCCCAGCAGCGCTGCAGGTCCTTCATGTCGAAGCTTGCTCCAGCGAGCCCGGTGAGGCGATCGGCGCTGTCGGCGAAGTCGCCCACGGTGCCGTGGGAGATCGGCGGCAGCGGGAAGTCCCCGGCGTAGCGCTCGGCGATCGGCCACAGCGCACTGTCGGCGATCGTCCAGGCGGAGGCGTTCGCGCCGGGCGTCGCCCCGGAGGGTGCATACAGCGCGGCCTTGCCGGCAAGTTTGCGCAGCAGCGGCGAGCGCGCCGCGGCCGCACGTACCCGCTGGGCCTGGGAGGACGCGCTCACGCCGATGAACCCACTGGCCGGCCGGCAGCCGCGCAGCTGCGCAGGAACTCGGCCACGCCTTCGGCGTTGCGCCGCCAGCTCAGCTGCTCGGCGGCGAAGCGCCGCGCGCCGGCGCCGAGGCGCGCGGCGAGCTCGCGGTCGGCGAGCAGCTCTTCGATGCGGACGACGATCTCCATTGCGTTTCCCTGCTCCAGTAGGAGGGCATTCTCTCCGTGGGTGAGGTCATTGCCGATGTTGCAGTGCGGCAAGATAACCGGCCGCCCCATCGCCAGGAACTCCGGCAGCTTCGAGGGCAGGCGATAGCGGTTGAAGTCGTCGGGCGGGCCGGGCTGGACGTAGGCGTCGGCCATCGCCAGGTAGGCGGGCATCTCGCGCCACGCCGTCGGCCCCAGCTCGATCACGCCGTCGCCGAGGGCGCGGAAGGCGCGCGGGTCGGGCCCGCCGAACTCGGAATGGCCGAGGCGGACGAGGCGCACCGGGTGCCCGCGCCGCTGCAGCAGCTTCACGGCCAGGTAGAGGCTCAGCATCTCGTGCTGGTTGGCGTAGTGGATGGTGCCGTGGTAGACGAGGACGAAGTCCTCGGGGCCGAGGCCGAGCCGCTCGCGCGGGTA
>DAIRWC010000024.1:6140-12316 GCA_036802505.1 Solirubrobacterales bacterium | reverse complement strand
TCCAAGGGGCATGCAGGGCTACGCGGCCGGGCGCTAAAGAGCTAAACCGCCATGACCTGGTCGATCATCGCCCGCGACCCTGCTACCGGTGAATTCGGTATCGCGGTCGCGACGCGATTTTTCGCCGTGGGGGCGCTGGTGCCCCATATCGCCCCCGGTATCGGCGCCATCGCGACGCAGGCTCTGGTCAATCCCTATTACGGCATCGACGGCTTAAATCTGCTGCGCGCAGGTCGAGCGCAGGCTCAGGTTGGTGGAGAGGGCCTGCAGTGCCGACCGGGTGTTCCACCCCACCCCTCCCCCCTCCTCTTCGCGCTCGCCGGCGGCGAACACGCAGAACGAGAAGGCGGTTTGGAGCAGCCCGCCCAGCGCCGTGAAGAGCAGCGCCTCGAGCGTGTGCGAGACGGGGATCCCGAGGCCCTGGGAGACGACCAGGGCGAGCGCCACCGAGAGCCCAGCGATCGAGAGCCGCAGCGAGACGGCGAAGCAATATCCGGCCGCTGCTCCGACGAGCAGCATTGCGGCAACGGACAGCGCCGCCGAGGGCCCGGTGAGGACGCCCAGCGCCGCGGCGAGCCCGACGAGCGGGGTGACCGCCGCCTGCCAGGCGGCCCGGGTCCGCGCCGGCGCATCGAGCCCCGGGAAGCCGACGAAGAGCGCGCCCGTTGCGATCGCCCCCTTGCTCTCGGCTCCCGTCCCCAGCTCCCAGAGCAGTGCCGCCCCTACCGGGATCGCGACCAGGGCGCCGCGACGTAGGGCCGGCCCCGCCGCGCTCGGCCCGAAGGCGAGCAGCGGCGAGGCCCGCAGCAAGCGGGCCCTGCCAGCGGCGTTGAGCAGCGGCGATGTTGAGCGCTCGGCCAGTTTGCGGCGAGTCTAAGCACGAAGCTGGATGGCTGCCCAAGTATCCTGGAGGGTCGTGATCGTCGCCGAGCTGAGTAGCGACCCGACCGCGGGGGTCGGCATCTTCGCCGCCCTGGCGGCGGGCATCGTCTCCTTCCTCTCCCCTTGCGTGCTGCCGCTGGTGCCGGGCTACCTGTCGGCGGTCAGCGGAGTTTCAGCCGCGGAACTCGACGACGCCGGCTGGCGCCGCGTGCTGGGACCGAGCCTGCTCTTCGTCGCCAGCTTCTCCGCGATCTTCATCCTGCTCGGCCTGACCGCAACGGCGATCGGCGCCACTCTCGGAGATCACAAGCAGCTGTTGACCAAGATCTCGGGGGCGTTGATCGTCGCGATGGGCGTGCTCTTCGTCGCCTCCTTTGCCATCACGCGGCTCAATCGCGAGTGGCACGTCGACGGCCTGCTCGAGCGTGCCGGCAAGGGCGGCCCGATCGTCGCCGGCGCCGCCTTCGCGATCGCCTGGACCCCCTGCATCGGCCCCACTCTCGCCGCGATCCTCGCCGCCGCCTCCGTTTCCGGCTCGGCCGCCCACGGCGCCCTCCTCCTCGCGGTCTACTCGGCCGGCCTGGCGATCCCGTTCATCCTCACCGCGATCGCCTTCTCCCGCCTGACCACCGCCTTCACCGTGGTCAAGCGCCACTACCAGGCGATAATCGCCACCGGCGGCGTGATCCTCATAGCGATGGGCGTCCTGATCTGGACCGGCGAACTGACCCAGCTGAACATCGAAGCCCAGCGCCTGCTCAGCGAAAGTGGCCTCGACTTCTGGAACTCAGTCTGAACTCAACTTCTGATGCGTTGATGACCCTATAGGGGTCAAAAGGCGACAGAAGTTGGAGAATGCCTCAGTTGCGATCGGGTACGGGGATCGGCGTGGCGGTCTCGAGCTCTTGGCCGATTGCCTCGGTCTCCTCCAGCCCGGCGTCGTTGAGCTCCTGCGAGCAGACGATGCGGAATCGGCCCGTGCCGATCGCCGAATCTGGAACGACCGGCAACCCGCGGATCTCCTCCCAGCCCAGCCGCTCGACCTCGAAGGGGTTCATCCGCACCTCAGCCGCCGGGAACGGGCAGTTGCGGTTGTGCTGATCGATCGCTTTGGAGATCGCCTCCAGGTTCTTTGCCTCGGGTGAAGCCACGGGGTGAATTCTAGGCCGGTTAGAGCGCGCCGCCGGTCGCGTACGGCTCGCCTGGGGTGGCGCCGATGACGAGGAGGCGGATGCCCTCGGGACCCGGGGTGATCTTGCGCTTTGCCTCGGGGCCAACGCGGGCGATGTGGTTGGCGTCAAGCGGGTACCGCTCCCCGTCGGCTTCGAGGGTGCCCGAGCCCTGCAGGGCCGCGTAGACCTCCTCCTGGCCAAGCTGCTGGGGACGTTTAGCGAACATCTGACCGCCGAGGCCGTCCTCGTCGTGATCGTGCTCGGGGTAGTCGTTCGCGCCCGGCGCGAGGTCGATGATCGAGATCCCGAAGGCGCTGACGCCGAGGCCGGCGGCAGCTTTGTGGAACTTGATCCCCTTGAAGAAGCCGTCGATAGCGTCGATCTCGTCGATCTTGGTGTGGGTGACGTCGGCCATGAGGCGATGCTACGTCAACGGCCTTCCGCAGGCGAATCGGCGCCCTGTCGCGGTCTATCCCTGACATGCAGAAGAAGTCGAGCGCCCAATCCCCAGAGTACGTACCCAACCGCAATGACGATCAGGACCCACTTGACGCTCGCACAGACGGTCGCGAGAACCGGCGCCGCCGAGCCCCCGTTGCCTCCGACGGTCAGCAGCAGGAAGGCGTTCTCGCCGGCGTCGAAGACGGCCGCTGCCGCCGCGAACCAGGGAACGACGCGCCCGGCCGAGGCAAGCGCCCGGCGGCCGTGCTCGCGACCGAAGTCGCGGGTGGCGAGACCGGCGAGGGTGACAAACGCGCCGTAGCTGACCATGAAGCCGTAGTCGACGATCAACGAGAGGCGTACCGAGTCGCGGCCGTCGGCCCCCCATTCGGCGAGGAAGCGGGCGGCGCGGTCGGCGTTGCGCACGAACTCGAACGCGACGATCCCCGGCGTGCCGCTCGGCAGGCTGCGCTCGATGATCCCGAGCGCGATCCAGAAGGCGGCGGTCGAAACCCCGGTCAGGACGATCCACTGTCGACGCGAGAGGGAGATCGACGTATTGTCGTGGATCGACCAGGCGGGGGATTCTTTGACGGCGTCATTCGAAGCGGCAAGGCGGAATCCGGTGACGGGCCTGCTCGCCTGCGCCGTCGGGTTCGCTGTCGTACTCATGCTCGCCTACTGGGCAGACCCCTTCCCGAGCTGGGACGAAAGTCTCCTTCTCGCGGTTCGCTCTGCCCCCGGCACCTTCGCCAACGACCTGGCCTTCGCCGTCGAGCGCCTCGTCAGCCCTCTGGCCCAGGTCGGTTGGACCGTGCTCGCGGCGCTGCTCGCCCTCTGGCTGCGCCGCCCGCGGCACGCCCTCTTCGCCATTGCCGAGGTCGCCGGGACCGCGGTCGTCGTGCAGCTGTTGAAGATCGCCCTCGAGCACCCCCGCTTCCGGCCGGGCCCCGACGACCCGTTCTTCTGGCACCCGGTGGCGAAGGCCTTCCCGAGCGGCAACTCGGCGGGTGCGCTCGCGATCGCGCTCGCCTTTCTGTGCGTCGTGCCGCGCTCCCTGCGCCCGATGACCGCGGCGATCGGCGCCGCCTTCACCCTTGCTGTTTCTGTCGGCCTTCTCGTCCTCGACTACCACTACCCGAGCGACGTGCTGGGCGGATGGCTGGTTGCGCTCGGCTGGTGCTTCGCGCTGGTCGCGCTCCAGCGACGGCGAGGCTTCTCCGCCAGGGCTTCCGCCGCCGGGCAAGGTCGTACCGTCTGAGCAGTGGCACCTCAAGGCTGGCCTCGCGCGGTTTCGCATCTCGACATGGACGCCTTCTACGCGTCTGTCGAGTTGCGGCGACGGCCGGAGCTGAAGGGGAAGCCGGTTGTCGTCTGCGGGTCAGGGCCGCGGGCGGTCGTGACGACGGCCAGCTACGAGGCGCGCAAGCTGGCCGGGATCCACTCGGCGATGCCGGCGGCGATCGCGCGCCGGCGCCTGCCCGACGCCGTCTACCTGCAGCCCGACTTCACGGCTTATCGCGAGGCTTCCGGACAGGTGATGGAGATCCTGCGGGCCAACGTCGAGACGGTCGAGGTCGTCGGGCTCGACGAGGCCTATCTCGACCTGACCGGGCTCTTCGCCCCGAAGGCGACGATGCGGCGGATCGCCACCGAGATCCGCGAGGAGCTGGGCCTGACCTGCTCGGTCGGCATCTCCGAGAACCGCCTGCTGGCCAAGATCGTCAGCGAGCTCGACAAGCCCGCCGGCCTGGTCGTCCTCTCCCGGGCCGAAGCGCTGGAACGCTTCGCCGGCGACCCACCTGGTCTCGTCCCCGGGATCGGGCCGAAAACCGTGCTGAAGCTGGAGAAGATGGGCATCCGCACCCTCGCCGACCTGCGCGCCCACGATCCGGCCGTGCTCGAAGGGGCCTTCGGGCCGCGCATGGGCCGTTGGCTACCGGCCCGGGCGCGCTTCGAAGACGAGACGCCGATCTCGGTAGAGCGGGAGACGAAGTCGCAGTCGACCGAGATCACCTTCGACGTCGACGTCGCCGACCAGGAGGAGATGGCGGGGCACGTCGCCTCGCTTGCCAAGGAGCTCTGCCGGCGACTGCGCACACGCGAGCTCGAGGGCAGGACGATCGGGATCAAGGTCCGCCTCGACGACTGGACCAACGTCACCCGCTCCCACACCGTCGAGACCCCGACCAACGATCCCGACATCGTCGTCCCGGTAGCGCTCGACCTCCTACGCGCCTACGCCCCACCCCGCCCCGTCCGTCTGCTGGGCGTCCGCGTCGCCAGCTTCTCCCAAGACGATGCCCCGGCGGAGCCACTAGCTGAAAAGGCGCAGCTCCAGCTCACCGTTTCCGATTGAACCCAATCGCGGGTCTGCCAAGATGAAGCGGTGAATGGCGATCGACTGACCGGACTCGACGCTTCCTTCCTCCATATGGAGCGGGCCGGGGCGCACATGCATGTCGCCTCGGCGATCCTCTTCGAGGGCAGCCCGCCTACCCATGAAGAGTTCCGCGACCAGATCGAGTCGCGGCTGCACCTCGTCCCGCGCTTCCGCCAGAAGCTGCGCTTCGTCCCCTTCGAGCAGGGCCGGCCGGTCTGGGTCGACGACCCCTTCCTCAACCTCGATTACCACGTGCGCCGCAGCGCGTTGCCGGCGCCGGGCTCCGAAGAGCAGCTGCGCAACCTCGCGGCGCGGATCTTCTCCCAGCAGCTCGACCGCACCAAGCCGCTCTGGGAGCTGTGGCTGGTCGAGGGGCTCGACGGTGACCGCTTCGCCGTGGTCGGCAAGAGCCACCACGCGCTCGTCGACGGCGTCTCCGGGGTCGACATCACCACGGTCCTCTTCGATCTCGAGGAGGAGCCCGATCATCCACCGGTGCGGCCGCCCAAGTGGGCGCCCCGGCCAGAACCGACCAACCTCGACCTGCTCGTCGACGCTCTGCACGAGCGCGCGACCAGCCCGCGTGAGATCGTCCGCGGCGTCCGCGCCGCCCTGCGCGGCCCGCGCCAGGTGCTGCGCGGCCTCGGCGCCACCGGCAAGATGCTCGAGGTGGCGGCCGCGGCGCCGAGCACCCCGTTCAACGTCGAGATCGGCCCGCACCGGCGCCTCGCCTTCGTGCGCGGCGACCTCGGTGACTTCAAGCGGGTCAAGAACGCCCACGGGGGCACGGTCAACGACGTCGTCCTCTCCGTCGTCGCCGGCGCCCTCGGCAATTACCTGCGCGCCCGCGGTCACGACACCGACGAGTTGGAGATGCGCGCGATGGTGCCGGTCAGCGTCCGTGCCGACGAAGAGCACGGCGCGCTCGGCAATCGCATCTCGGCGATGATGGCGCCGCTGCCGGTCTGGTCGCGGGACCCGGTCGAGCGCCTGCGCCTGATCACCGAGACGATGGGCGATCTCAAGGGCTCCGGCCAGGCGGTCGGCGCCGAGCTGCTGACCAAACTGACCGATTTCGCCCCGCCGACGATCGCCTCCCAGGCGGCGCGTCTGCAGCCCGCGCAGCGTTTCTTCAACCTCGTCGTCACCAACGTCCCCGGCCCGCAGTTCCCGCTCTACCTGATGGGCCGCCGGATGAGCTCGATCTTCCCTCTCGTCCCGCTTGCCCGCCGCCAGGCTCTCTGCGTCGGGATCATGTCCTACGACGGCAAGATCGACTTCGGGTTGGTCGGCGACTA
>DAIRWC010000024.1:964-6130 GCA_036802505.1 Solirubrobacterales bacterium | reverse complement strand
CGACGCGATGGCCGATCTCGACAGCTTCGCCCTCGACCTCGAAGGGGCGATCGCCGAAGCGGTCGCCACCGCCCCGCCGGCGCCCAGGGATCCTCAGGGCGAGTCGGCGCGGACTCGGAACGGCGCCGTGTCGGTCAAGTAGTTCCAGTCGAGCCGGCGGGCGCTGAAGCCGTCGGCCCGGGTGTCGGCGTTGATCAGCACCGCGGTGACCCGCTCGAAGCGCTGGGGCCGCGCCAGCCGAACCGTCATCGCGCCACCGTCCTGGCGGAAGCGCAGCCTGGACACGACGTGCCCGTGGCGCTCGCTGCCGAGCCTCCCCACAAGGGCTAACCCGGCCGCGACACCCGGAGGCCCGTCGGCATGGACGACCACCGCCCGGTTGCCCTGCGGGTGAACCCGCAACAGCTGGAAGGTGGTGTGGTTGAGCGAGCGCTCCAGCGGTTGCCCGTCGGGCGGCAGGCTGTCACGGCGCGGCACGTCTGGGTAGCGCCTGCCTTCGCGGAAGCGGCCGCCGGTATTCCACTCGGCGACGTCGCGGGCGAAGCGGGCGAAGTCGCGGCTGAAGTCCGAGCCGCCGGTCGCGCGGATCGCCGAGTCGTAGCTGTCGACCGAGAACCCGCCCGGCCGGGTGTGCGCGGCCCGCGACCAGGCGTTGCGAAGGATCGTGCGCCCGTAACGACGCACCAGCCACTCGTTCCAGACCGTCGCCCCGTACTCGCTGATCGAGTTGGCGGTGAGCGGCGTGTCGTAGAGGTTGACCCAGCGGCGCACGTAGCGCAGGTAGTCGTTGATCCCGTTGTAGACCTGGTCCTCCATCCAGACCGCCGTCGACTCGGCCATCCAGGCGTCCTGGTAGGCGTCGTAGTTCATCTGCAGGATGTGGCAGTACTCGTGGGCGAAGGTGACCTCGAGGTCGGCCAGCGGCTTGGTGCCGGGGTACTGGAAGGGGCTGTAGTCGTTGTCGAGGACCAGGTAGCCGTGCAGGCGGCGCGGCAGGTGGTGGCCTTTCTGCTCCTGGCCGCGGTCGGGTGCCGCGTAGCCGAACAGATGCCGTCCCAGCTCTTTCAGGTAGACGTCGGTCTTGCCGTTGCGGCCGCCGCGGCGGCCGTCCGAACGCGGCTCCCGCCAGCCCAGCTTGCCGTTCTCGACCGCGTGCACGTGGGCGCCGACCTTCAGCACCTGCTCGACGAAGTCCGGCACGCCGTCGCCGTTGTCGTCGCTGAGGTCGGGCGCGTCGACCCCCTCGCCCACCCAGTGCACGCAGAAGCGACCGGCGCAGGCGGGCGACCCGGGTGCTTCCGGCACCGAGTAGGAGTGACGGGCCGGGCCCGGACGGTCGGTCGGTCGCGCGAGGGGCTGGCGGAAGGTCCACTGGTCGCCCGCATGTGCCGCGGCGGGCGCGACGGCGAGAATCGCCAGGGATGCGAGCGAAGCGCCGATCAACCGCAGCTGTAGCCGCATCGGAGCCAATCTACAGGCAGTCCAGGCGCGTTCCGCTCGCCTCGACGGCGATACTTCAGGTGTGAAGTTGCAGGTGCACACTTGCGCATAGCTCTCGCCCAGATCGACCCGACGGTTGGCGACCTCGACGGCAACGCCGCCAAGATCGCCGAGTGGATGAGCCGGGCCGCCGCCGAGGGTGCCGAGCTGGCGATCTTCCCAGAGCTCTGCCTCCCCGGCTACCCCGCCGAGGATCTCTACCTGAAGCGTCATTTCGTCGCGGCCAACCAGGCCGCGATCGAGGAGCTCGCCCGCGGCAGCGGCGAGATGACCGCCCTGGTCGGGTTTGCCGAGCCCGTGGCTGCCGGTGGCGACCACCGCCACGCCCACAACTCGCTCGCCGTCCTCGCCGGCGGCGATGTCCGCGGCGTCTACCGCAAGAACAGGCTGCCCAACTACGCGGTCTTCGACGAGCAGCGCTATTTCGTCCCCGGGGTCGGGCCGATGACGATCGAGGTCGCCGGCACCGCGGTCGGCCTGACCGTCTGCGAGGACGTCTGGGAGGAGGGCCCGCCGGCCGCGGAGGAGGCCGCGGAGGGCGCCGCGCTGATCGCCAACCCGTCGGGCTCCCCGTATCACCGCGGCAAGGGCCGCGAGCGGGAAGCGATGTTCGCCGCCCGCGCCCGTGCCTACGGCACCCACCTCGCCTTCTGCAACCTCGTCGGCGGTCAGGACGAGCTGGTCTTCGACGGCCAGAGCTTCGTCGTCGACCCGAGCGGCGCGGTGATCGCCCGCGCCGCCCAGTCCGAGGAGGAGCTGCTGATCTGCGAGATCCCGGCCGGCGGCCCAGGGCGACTCGCCGAGCCCCTCTCCGACCCGGCCGAGGTCTACGGGGCGCTGGTTCTCGGCCTGCGCGACTACGTCGGCAAGAACGGCTTTCGCCACGTCGGCATCGCTCTCTCTGGCGGGATCGACTCGGCGCTGGTGGCCCTGCTCGCCGCCGACGCGATCGGAGCCGAGAACGTCAGCTGCGTGGTCATGCCCTCGCCCCATTCCAGCAATGAAACCCAGGCGGACGCCCGAACTATCGCCGCCAACCTGGGGGCTGCGGCGATCGAGATCCCGATCGAGGCGGCGATGGGCGCCTACCAGGACTCCCTCGCCCCCGCCTTTGCCGCCAACGGCGCGAGCGGCGGCGCCGACGAGGAGCCACTGCCACGGGACCCGACGCGCCCGTCCGAGCCCGACCTGGCCGCCGAGAACATCCAGGCGCGGATTCGCGGCAACGTGATGATGGCGCTCTCGAACAAGCACGGCTGGCTGGTGCTGACCACGGGCAACAAGAGCGAGATGTCGGTCGGCTACGCGACCCTCTACGGCGACATGGCCGGCGGGTTCGCCGCGATCAAGGACGTGCCGAAGACGCTCGTCTACGACCTCGTGCGCTACCGCAACGAGCGGGCGGGCGAGGAGCTCGTCCCGGCCTCGGTGCTCGAGCGAGCGCCCTCGGCCGAGCTGCGCCCGGACCAGCTCGACAGCGACTCGCTGCCCCCCTATGAGCTGCTCGACCGTGTGCTGGAGGCCTACGTCGAGCGCGACCAGGGTCGCGAGGAGATGGTCGCCGCGGGGATGCCGGCGGACGTCGTCGACGAGGTCGTGCGGATGGTCGACCGCTCCGAGTACAAGCGGCGCCAGGCGGCGCCGGGCATCCGCATCACGCCAAGGGCGTTCGGCCGGGACAGGCGATTGCCGATCACCAACCGCTTCGGCGGTTAGTCGCTCTTCGGCAACGGTCTGACGGCGATCGTCATCTGGGCGAGCGCACAGAGCTTGCCGTCGGCGTCGAGGACTTCGGCGTCCCAGACCCAGGTGGTGCGTCCGCGGTGACGGGCCTGCGCCTTGACTTCGGCGTGACCGCTCGTGACCGGGCGGATGAAGCTGACGCCGATCGACTGCCCCATCGCCGCCATGCCGTCGCCCATCACGGCGAGCGCGGTGGCACGCGAGCAGACGCTCTCGATCAAGCTCGACATCACCCCGCCGTGCATCAGCCCGACCGGTTGGCGCAGATCGTCGCGGATCGGAACCCGGGCCCGGGCGTCCGCGGGGTCGTCGCTGAGCCACTCGGTGCCGATCAGGGCATCGAAATGGGAGAGGAGGCCGCGGGGGTCGTCCGCCATCGGCGCGGACCCTATCCCCTACTGCGTGCGGTCGAGGTTTGATCCGCATGGCGATCGAAACCTCGACCGCACGCAAATGTGGGCTTAAGACGCGTCCCATAGTCTTCCCGCCGGGATGGGACTGAGCGACGACCAGAGAGCCCTGCTTCGCCTGCTCGCGCAGCGGGAGGAGGGCTATGAGGACATCGCCGCGCTGAAGGGGCTCAGCGTCGAGCAGGTGCGAGCCGAAGTCAAAGAGGCCCTGGCGGAGATGCAGGCCGCCGGCGAGACGCCGCCACCCCTCCCACCTCCGCCGCCGGCCAAGGTGGAGGAGCCCGCCGCGGAGCCGACGCCGCCGGCGGTAGAGGCGAAGGAGGCCCCCGCGCCAACCCCGCCGTCGCCTCCGGCGGAGCCGAAGGCCCCGGTCAAGAAGCCGGCGATCCGGCCGTCGCGACCGACGCTGCCCGCCGAGCGGCGGCGCCTCGTTCTGCTGACCGGTGGAGCGCTTGCGATCGTCGCCGTGATCCTGGCGGCAATTGCCATCTTCAGCGGTGGCTCCGACTCGAGTTCTACTCCCCCCGAAGCTTCCGGAACCGCGACCGAACCCGCCGCGGCCGAAAGCGGCAAACTCACGCAGGCGGTGCTCGAACCGGCCGACGGCAGCGACGCTAGCGGCCGGGCCATCTTCGGCAGGCTCAAGAAGGAAATCGTCCTGCAGGTCACCGGCGAAAACCTCCAGCCGACCGAAAAGGGCCAGTCCTACATCGTCTGGCTCTACCGCTCGCCGAAACTGACGCTGCGCGTCGGCAGCGTCGGCGTCGACGAATCCGGCCGCCTCGGCGCCCGCTTCGCGATCCCAGCCGAACTGCTCGCCTACGTCGCCAGCGGCGCCTTCGATCAGATCTACGTCTCCCGCGCCGACGACTCGGCCTACCAGGCCGAGGTCGCGCGGGCGAAGAAGAACAAATCGCTGCCCCGTTACACCGGCGAAACCGTTCTCAAGGGCGAAATCACCGGCCCGATCGCGAAAGGCGCAAGCGAAGGCAAAGGCGAAGGCGGTTAGCTCGCCGGGATCGTCTTCCCCGGGTTCATGATCCCGGCCGGGTCGAGCTGCTCCTTGACCGCCCGCAGCACCTCGATGCCGGTCTCCCCCACCTCGGCCTCCATGTAGGGGGCGTGGTCGCGGCCGACGGCGTGATGGTGGGTGATCGTGCCGCCGCTGGCGACGATCGCCTCCGAGGCTGCCCGCTTGACGGTCTGCCACTGCTCGATCTCCTCGCCTCGTCGCGAGCGCGAGATGAAGGTGAAGTAGAGCGAGGCGCCGTCGGCGTAAGCGTGCGAGAGATGACAGAAGGCCAGCCCCGGCGTGCCCTGGGCGCTCAGCGCGCCGCGGATCGCGTTCGCCACGGCGGCGTGAAGCTCGTGCAGTCGCGACCAGGTGTGCGAGGTCTCGAGCGTCTCCACCATCGCCCCCATGCCGATCAGCGTGTCGCGCAGGTAGGGCCCCTGGTAGCGCGCGTGCTCCCAGGAGCGGCCCGCTCCCTGGCCGAGGTAGGCGGCTCCACCG
>DAIRWC010000024.1:0-954 GCA_036802505.1 Solirubrobacterales bacterium | reverse complement strand
CGATCAGGCAGCCGCCGTGCTTGCGTCGCAGGCCGAGGTAGCCGCCGAAGAGGGTCCCGGTCAGCCCACGCGGGCCGGAGAGCGCCAGCGAGACCTCGGTCTCCTCCTCGTCGGAGACGCGGATCACGTCGGGAAGCCCGGGGCCCTGCGCAAGCGCCCGCACGATCTCGGCCCCCGCCTCGAAGCTCTCGGCGATCCAGGCCTCGTAGCGGCGTACGCTCGGCAGCGGGCGCACGCGCACCGTGACGTCTGGAATCACCCCGAGGGTCCCCTCGGAGCCGACCACGACCTCGCGCAGCGCCGGGCCCGCCGCCGTATGAGGCGTCTCTAGCGTGCGCAGGTCGCCGGCCGGGGCGATCAGCCGCACGGCGCTGACCAGGGAGTCGAAGCGGCCGTAGCCGCTGGAAGCCTGGCCTGCCGAGCGGGTGGCCGCGAAGCCGCCGATCGTCGCGTACTCGAACGACTGCGGGAAGTGACCGAGAACGACACCCTCGGCGTTGAGCGCCGCTTCCGCCTCGGGCCCGCGTAGGCCCGCGCCAAGGCGGGCGGTGAGCGAGCGCCGATCGACCTCGACATCACGTAGGCAGGCAAGGTCGAGGCTGACCAGACGCGAGTGAGAGCCGCGCAATGGCGCAACCCCGCCGACGACACTGGTGCCGCCGCCATACGGCACGACAGCGATTCCCTCGGCCGCGCAGACCTCCAAGACGCGGCGCACGGCGCCGGCATCGGCCGGCAGCAGGACAGCGTCAGGAGCAGCATCCAGTCGCCCGCCCCGCAGTCTCGCCAGGTCGGCGTAGCCACAGCCGGTCGCGTGTCGCAGTCGGTCCTCGATCGCGGTGAAGACGTTCTCCACGCCGACCGCGTCGATCAGTCCCTGCGGCAACGGCTCGGCTTCGGGCAGCTCAAAGCGCTCCAGCTCCGCCGCCAGCGGCCAAGCTTCCAGGTCCCCCA
>DAIRWC010000023.1:12065-12577 GCA_036802505.1 Solirubrobacterales bacterium | reverse complement strand
GCATCGCCCCGTCCCAGGCGAACCCGCCCAGCGCGACGATCGTCCGGCAATTGCCGAGCAGCTCGAGCTCTCGCGCCAGGTAGGGAAGGCAGTTGTCGCGCTCGGCCGGCGCCGGCCGGTTGGCGGGGGGCGCGCAGCGGACGACCGCGGTTACGTAGGCGTCGAGCAACCGCAAGCCGTCCTCGCGTCCGGTCGAGGTGGGCTGGTTCGCGTAGCCGGCGCGGTGCAGCGCGGCGTAGAGCCAGTCGCCGGAGCGGTCGCCGGTGAACATGCGGCCCGTGCGGTTGGCGCCGTGCGCCGCCGGAGCAAGGCCGACGAGGGCGAGCCTGGCGTCCGGGTCGCCGAAGCCGGCAACGGGCCGGGCCCAGTACTCCGCGCCCTGAAAGCGGCGCGGTGGGGTTGCTGCGCTGGCCTCGCGCCACTCGACCAGGCGCGGGCAGCGACGGCAACGGTGGATCTCCGCGGCAAGCTGCTCGAGGAGATCGTCTCCCGGCAGCGGACTCTTTGGCTTG
>DAIRWC010000023.1:9446-12055 GCA_036802505.1 Solirubrobacterales bacterium | reverse complement strand
GCCCGGAACTGAATCACGCGGGGCCCGCCCGTGAGTGCGGGCGAGCCCCGCAAAGCTAGTTGCTCTGCCTGAGCCCTTAGCCGAACTTGTGAACGGACAACACCGGAACGACTGCCTCTGATGCGGCGATCTTCATCTACTTCACCCCCTCCTGGGACGGACTTCTTCTCAACTCTCCCTGCGCAGTGAGCGCATGCGGCGGACCGGCTGATTACTGGAGAAAGTTCCACTATTTCGCAGAGAGGAAGCGAATAGTCTTCATTTGGGCTGGAAAACCGCCTTTGTGATCAATACGATGGAGTGGTTAAGCCACCAGCAACGATCGGAGGAGTCCCATGCCTGCAAAGGCGAAAAGCACCAAAAGTCGTAAAAGAGGAAAAGGAAGAGCCAGTAAAAGAGGCGTAAATCAGGATCTCGTCAAATCGCTCGCGCACGAACTTCGCGCTGAGATCCTGGCGATCCTCAACGAACGGATGGCCAGTCCGAACGAACTGGCGAAGGAGCTGGGCGAAGGACTGAGCCAGGTCAGCTACCACGTCAAAGTCCTCAAGGACTACAAAGTCATCACCCTGGTCAAAACCGAGCCCCGTCGTGGCGCGGTCGAGCACTACTACCGCGCCACTTCACGCGCCTACCTGACGGATCGCGACTGGCACGAGCTGCCCGAGTCGGTTCGGGTCGGCATGAGCGCGGATCTGTTCCAGGCAGTCGTCGACGACGTTGTCGCGGCGATGGAGGACGGCACGTTCGACGACCGCGAGGATCGGCATCTCAGTTGGACGCCCCTCATGCTCGACGAGCAGGCCTGGGCATCGATGCAGAAACTGCTCGACGACACGCTCAAGCAGGCGCTGAAGCTCAACGCCGAAGCCGGCAAGCGCCTGGCCAAGTCGAAGGAGCAGCCGATCTCGGCGTCCGTCTCGATGATCGGCTACGAAGTGCCCGACAGCGCGGCGAAGAAGCTGCCGAAGCGGAAAGCCAAAGCTTCTGGCAAAGCGAAAGCCAAAAGCAAGTCGAAGGCCAAAGCCCGCAAGTAAGAGGGCACACCTGGCGCACCCAGCGATCAACAGCCCATAGGCTTGTCGGCCCGTGGGCACCGATTCGTCAGCAGGTGGCTATGGCAGGCGGCGCGGCTTCGGTCGCGTCGCCGCCATTTTGGCCCTCGCCCTAGCGCCCCTTGCGCTGGTCGCCGCCGGTTGCGGCGGCAGCGGCCACGGCGCCGAGACCAATCCCGAAAAGGGCAGCGACGCCGCCATCCTGAACGAAGGCCTCTCGCGTGAGTTGACGGCGCTCGGCGCTTACACCCGCGGCAACGGCCTGCTGCGCGGCCGCGAGCGCGCGCTCGGGCGGCAGCTGCGCGCCGAGGAGCAGGAATACGTCGACGCGCTGACCAAGGCGATCCGTGGGCTGGGCGGCGACGCCGAAGCCGAGGCGGAAAAGCTGGACTTCTCGCAGGTCACCGACCAGGCCGCCTTCCTCGCCCTCGCCTACGACCTGGAAAGCGCCGCCCGCGACTTCTACGTGGACCAGGCTGCCCACCTGTACACGGCCGCGCCGCGCACGCTCGATGCCTGGCTTGCCGCCGGCCACGGTGGGCACGTTGCGATGCTGCCGGGCGGTGGGGGATGATCCCGGCGTGACCGCCCCTCTCTACGCGATCGGCCGCTTCTGCTCGCGCCATCACTGGCCGACGATTGCCGTCTGGGTGATCGTCGCGGTCGTGCTCGTGGTCGCCGGCCAGGCCTCCGGCGACAAGACCAACGACAACCTGACCCTGCCCGGCACCGGCTCGACCAGGGCGACCGAACTGCTCGAAGACAACCTGCCCGAACAGGCCTATGGCAGCAACCCGTTGGCCTTCGAATCGAAGGCCGGTCCGCTGACCGAGCCGAAGTACGCGAAGGCGATCGAAGAATCGGTCAAGCGCCTGAACGCGATGCACGAGGTCAACTCCGCGATCAGCCCGTTGAGCAAGGAAGGTGTCGAAGCCGGCCTGCTGAGCAAAGACAAGACGGTTGCCTATACGCCCGTGATCCTCGGCGTCGGCCCCGGCGAACTGACCGAAGAGCAGGCCAAGGCGGTGCTGAACGCGGCCGGTCCGGCCGAGCGGGCGGGTCTCGATACCTCCGTCGGCGCCTACGTCGGCCAGCAGCTCTCCAAGCCCGACACCGGGATCAGCGACGCGATCGGGATCGCCGCCGCGATCGTCATCCTGCTCTTCGCCTTCGGCACCGCGACGGCGATGGTGATGCCGATCGGCTCGGCGATCGTCGGCCTGGCGATCTCGCTCTCAGCCATCCGCCTGCTGGAGAACGCGATCGAAGTGCCGAGCGTCGCCGCGACCTTGGCGACGATGATCGGCCTCGGCGTCGGGATCGACTACGCGCTGTTCATCGTCACTCGCCACAAACTGCAGCTCGCCGACGGGATGGAGCTGCGCGAGTCGATCGCCCGCGCCACCGCGACCGCCGGCGGCGCCGTCGTCTTCGCCGGCTTCACCGTCGTGATCGCGCTCTGTTCCCTCTCGTTCGCCGGCATCCCGCTGGTCAGCACCCTCGGCTTCACCGCGGGGATCGCGGTCGTCGTTGCCGTCTGCGCCGCGGCGACCC
>DAIRWC010000023.1:515-9436 GCA_036802505.1 Solirubrobacterales bacterium | reverse complement strand
GGCGACCCTGCTGCCGGCGATGTTGGGCGCGCTTGGCCCGCACATCAACTCGATGCGCGTGCCCGGGACGAGCGCCGACCCGGACGACAGCGAGCCGCACGGCTGGCGTAAATGGGCGCGCGGCGTCGCCCGGAGGCCCTGGCGCTCGGCGCTGGCGGCGCTGGCCGTCCTTATTGCCCTGGCGCTGCCGATCTTCCAGCTCGAGCTCGGCCAGAACGACCTCAGCGCTCTTCCCAAGTCGACCACCGCCCGCCAGAACTACGACCAGCTGACCAAGGGCTTCGGCCCCGGCCTCAGCGGACCGCTGCTCGTCACGGCGGAATTCAAGACGCAGGGAGAAGGCCAGAAGGTTCTTCCCGTCCTGGAGAAGCAGGTGGGCGCCGCGGCCGACGTCGGCGCGGTCACCGAGCCGAGCTTCGACGAAACGGGCAAGGTGGCGGTCTTCACGGTGATCTCCAAATCGGCGCCGTGGGCCGATGAGACCGTCAGCTTGGTCGAAGGGCTGCGCGACACGACGATCCCCGCAGCGCTGCATGGCACCGGCACCGTCGCCTACGTCGGCGGCCAGACCGCCGGCTACATCGATCTCGCCACCCAGATCGGCGACAAGCTGCCGCTGATGATCGCGATCGTCGTCGGGCTCAGCTTCATCGTCCTGCTGCTCGCCTTCCGCTCGCTGCTGGTCCCGGTCAAGGCGGCGGCGATGAACCTGCTCTCGGTCGCCGCTGCCTACGGGGTGGTGACCGCGGTCTTCCAGCTCGGCTGGGGCGCCTCGCTGATCGGGCTCGACCACCCGATCCCGATAGTCAGCTTCGTGCCGTTGCTGATGTTCGCGATCCTCTTCGGGCTCTCGATGGACTACGAGGTCTTCCTGCTGACCCAGATGCGCGAGCACTACCGTCAGAACGAAGACGAGAAGGAGGCGGTGATCGAAGGGCTCGCCAACACCGGGCGGGTGATCACCTCGGCGGCCGCGATCATGGTCTGCGTCTTCACCAGCTTTGTCCTCAACGGCAACCCGATCGTCAAGGAGTTCGGGGTCGGCCTGGCGGTGGCTATCGCGATCGACTCGACCCTGGTCCGCTGCCTGCTGGTCCCCGCCATGATGGTTCTGCTCGGCCGCTGGGCCTGGTGGATGCCGGGCTGGCTCGACCGGTTCGTCCCCCACATCAGCATCGAGGGCGAGGACTTCTTTGCCAAGCGCGACGCCGCCCTGGCCGCTGACGGGCCGATAAGTCGCCCTGAGGACGACATTTAGGCCCGTCGGGCTCATGTTTCCGCTCAACCTGCCCAACGCGCTGACCATGCTGCGGATCCTTGCTGTGCCCGTGGTGGTGGTCGCCCTGCTCGGCGAGACGCCGAACGGGGACGAGCTGGCCGCCGCCGTCTTCGCCCTCGCCGCTCTCACCGACGGTCTCGACGGCTACTTCGCCCGCTCGCGCGACGCGGTCACCACCTTCGGCAAACTGATGGATCCGCTCGCCGACAAGCTCCTGATCACCGCCGCGCTCGTCTCACTCGTCTCGCTGAACCGCCTGCAGGCCTGGGTCGCGATGGTGATCATCGCCCGCGAGATCGCCGTTACCGGGCTGCGCGCGATCGCCGCCGAGCGCGGCGTCGTGATCGCCGCCAGCTGGATGGGCAAGCTGAAGACGGTCCTGCAGATCGCCGCCATATTCGCCCTGATCGCCGCCAACCCGGCTCCGACCTGGGTCAATGTCCTCGTCTACGTCGCGGTTGCCGTGACCTTGATCAGCGGCGCCGACTACTTCCTCGGCATACGGCGCCGGCTTGAAGAGGAGCGGCGCGCGCACAGCCGCTCAGCCCGGCGCGTCTAGCCCGTGGGAGCTTCCAGCCACTCGCGCATAGTCGTGTGGCGGCGCTTGTGCTCGTCGCTGCCAAGCTCGGCGCGCAGGTCGTCGAGCTTGCCGTAGCGCTCGGCGACGACGTTGTGGCGGTGGATCGTCTCGAGGTTCTCCTGGCGCGCCATCACGAAGGCGTCGCCCGGCAGTTCCGGGTAGTCGGCGGCGACCCGTCGGATCATCTCGCGCACGCAGTCCTCGACGAAGCGCGGCTGCGAGTGCGCCTTGGCGACGACCGCCAGCTCGTCGGGGCGCTTCATCAGCTCATAGATCTCCGAGCTCATCGACTGCTCGACGATCCGCAACAGCTCGGGCGCGTCGATCCACGCGGGTCCGCCCTCCGGGCAGCCGATATGGAGGGTGCCGATGCCGCGCTGGTTGTGGGTGGCGATCGGTACCGCCTCGATCGCCGCCTCGATCTGCTCGGCGTCGAAGCCACGCTCGGCGAGCCGTTCGCGGGCGAGGCCGCCGACCATCTCCTGCGCGCAGGGGCAGGCGGTCATCCCCTGGGCCTGGACGCCGGTCAGCGTTCGCGTGCCGCGCAGCGAGTCGACCGCCGTGCCGAGCAGGACGTAGATCTCCTGGGTGCTGATCCCGCTGACCGGGGTCGTGACCGTCTCCGGGTAGCGCGCCGTGACCGAGACCTCGGCTCGCAGCCCGCCCTGGCGCTCGCGAACCCGCTGGGCGATGTGGGCGGCGAGCACCTCGGCGCGGAATGCCTCGCCGAGGACGACCTCGTCGATCGCCTCGCCGACGATTTCCTCGAAGCGCGACATGTGGACGCCCGCCTGGCGCGGGTTGAGGTCGACGAAGCACTCGAAATCGGCGTGGTAGAGGTTCTCGGCGCCGTCAGCCTTGACCCGGATCACCTTCTCGACTCCGGTCACGCCGACCCGCGAGAGGCTCACCTGAGTGTCGGGGGTTCCCGACTGCACATCGGGGGTGGTGGAGGAGAGTGGAGTGGTGGAACGGCTTGCCATCGGCAGACGAAGCGTAGGCGATTTGCTCCCTATACTCCCGGAGGCCGGAGCGATGGGGCCGGCCCCCGGGAGGGGAACAGGGTTGCAGTGGAGGCAGTGATATCGAGCCGTTGGAGACGGTCCCTCAGGGGCTGAATCAGGATTCGAGTGAGCAGTCGGCGGGGCCACAGGAGCTTCAGTCGCTGGTTGCGCTTGGCCGCGATCGCGGGTATCTCACCTTCGAGCAGATCGCCTCCACACTCGAGGAGGTGGAGGTGACCAAGGAGCAGGTCGCCGGCCTGCACGCCCACCTGGTCGAGCACGGAGTCGAAGTGATCGCCGAGGACGGCGTCAGCGCTTACAAAGAGCAGCGCGCCGAGTCCACGAACGGCGCGGGGCGCAAGCAGGAGCTGGACCTGACGATCGAACCCAGCCTCGACTCGCTGCGCCTCTACCTGCGCTCGATCGGCCAGGTCGACCTGCTCACCGCCAGCCAAGAGGTTGAACTCGCGAAGCGGATCGAGCGTGGCGACATGATCGCCAAGCGGCAGATGGTCGAGGCCAACCTGCGGCTCGTCGTCTCGATCGCAAAAGGCTATTTGGGTCGCGGGCTGAGCTTTCTCGACCTGATCCAGGAGGGTTCGCTGGGCTTGATCCGGGCGGTGGAGAAGTTCGACTACCGGCGCGGCTACAAGTTCTCCACCTACGCGACCTGGTGGATCCGGCAGGCGGTGACCCGGGCGATCGCCGACAAGGCGCGGACGATCCGCATCCCGGTGCACATGGTCGAGAAGTTGAACCGCGTCGCCCACGTCGAGCGCCAGCTGGTTCAACGCTTCGGCCGTGAGCCCGAGCCGGCCGAGATCGCCGAGGAGCTGCGCTGGCCGCTGGCCGAAGTGCGGGAGATCCTCCGCGTTGCGCAGCTGCCGGTCTCGCTGGAGAAACCGGTGGGCGACGAGGACGATTCCGAGCTCGGCGATTTCGTCGCCGACGACACCGTCGCCGAGCCCTTCGAAGAGGCGAGCGAACACATGCAGAAGGAGGGCGTGCGCAAAGCTCTCTTAGCGCTGCCCGACCGCGAGCGGCAGGTGATCGAGCTTCGCTACGGCCTCACCGGACTGGAGCCGCTGACGCTCGAGGAGGTCGGCAACACGTTCGGCGTAACCCGCGAGCGGATCCGCCAGATCGAGAACAACACGCTGAAGAAACTTCAGCATCTGCCCGAGGCACAGATGCTCCGGGAAGCCAGCTGACGCTGACGGCCGGAAACGCCGTCATGCGGCGTCCTCGGTCGCTTGTGTGCAGAGCACACGGCGCTCCCTGCGTCCTTGCCTGACGACGTTTCCGACTCGTCAGGAGGCATACTGCGCTCGTGCCATCCGGGGACAAGTTCTATTCACGCATGTCGCAGCTGATGGGCGCGACCGGCCTGCGCTGGACCGGCAAGCTCAACACCCCGCTCTACCGGCTCTCGGGGGGGCGCATCGGAGGGAAGATCAACGAGGCGCCGGTGCTGTTGCTGACCACGACCGGCCGCAAATCCGGCCAGGCGCGCACCGCCCCGGTCGTTTACCTCGCCGACGGCGCGAACCTGGTCGTGATCGGCTCCAACGCCGGTCACAACCGCACTCCCGCCTGGTCGCTCAACCTGAAGGCCAACCCCGACGCTGAGGTGGAGGTCGGCCGTGAGCGGCGGCCGGTCCGGGCGCGCGTCGCCGAGGGCGATGAGCGGGCCGACCTCTGGCGCAAGCACAACGAGCAGTACTCGGGCTTCGACGAATACGAGGCGCGCACCGACCGCGACATCGCGTTGTTCGTCCTCGAGCCGCGCTGACGGGGCACGTTAGTGGTCCTATGGACCCCTAACGTGCCCGAGTAGGGTGTGTGCATGGCCGCCCCGCATCCATTCCGCCTCGCTGTCGAGGCCAAGGACCTGGAGGCGGCCAAGGCGACGCTGCGCGAGGACATCGTCCTGCACAGCCCGATCCTCTTTCGCGGCTTCGAGGGCCGCGAGATCGTGATCCAGGTGCTGACCCATGTGGCCGCCACCCTGGAGGACTTCCGCTACACCGACGAGCTCGCCGACGAGCACACCGTCGTCCTGCGTTTCAAAGCCCGCGTCGGCGATCGGGAGCTGGAGGGCATCGACTTTCTCGAGCTCGACGAGCAGGGCATAATCAAGGAGCTGACCGTCTTCATGCGCCCGATGTCAGCCCTCACCGCCTTCAACGAGCAGATGGCCGCCCGCCTCGGCGTCGAGACCTGACCCTCCCTCGTTAAACTCGCACCGCCTCGGGGGAGTGTCCGAGTGGTTAAAGGAGACTGGCTGTAAACCAGTTGGCTATGCCTACGCAGGTTCGAATCCTGCCTCCCCCATTGCAGTCCCGACTGAGCCGTCGCCCGAGGCAACTGAAGTGATTCAACGGCGCTTGAGCCACTCGGCCAAAAGCGGGTCGAGCAGGTATGGCTTGCCGTCCGCATCGCGTTTGACGTGACGTTCATCGGCAAGCAGCCGTTCGAGCGCCTCTTGAAGCGTGGAGCGCGCGACGCGGTGCTCACTTGCGACGACGCTGCCCGTAGGAGCTTGGCCGTCGCCCACCGCGAGCAGGACCAGGCGTTCGTTCCTGTTGAGGCCATCCCACAACGCCTGGTGTGCGTCTCGGGTCTCCGCGAGCGCCAGCTCGAGCGCCGCGGGCGCCGGGTCAGAGTGATCTGGCTGCTGTTCAAGCAGGTTGTAGAGGTGGTGGGCAAGCAAGATCGTGCGCTGCGGATGCCCGCCCGTGTAAGCGAGCAACTCGTCAACGGCGCCGGCCGGGTTGAGCCCGTCGGCGACGAGCAGAGCCTCGATGTCGTGCGCGGCCTCGGCGATGGGCAGGGCGGGAAGCTCGAGCGGGCGGGCCTGGCCATAGAAGGGCCGCTCGTGGTCGGCGAAGAGCGCATGCATGAGCGATGGCTGGCTTCCGGCAAAGACATAGGCCGCCGCCTTGCCGTGATGCTGGATCACAGAGCGCATCAGGCCGTCCAGTGCGTCATCGGCGATCAGGACGTCCTGGAACTCATCGAGGCAGACGACCGTGAGCCCGCCATCTGTTTCATGCAGCGCCCGTGGGACATCGAGCAGCTCGAGGAGCGCGGCGCGCGCTTCGTCTGCCGGTGGCCGCGGGGCGCGCGTGGCCACGCTGACCCCGAGCCCGGCCACCGAGGCGCCGACTTCGAGGCGTGCCGCCCAACGGCGAACACTGCGTCCCGGATCGTTTGGCAGGTCGCTAAAGGAGCCCGCGACGCGCGCTGCTACATCGCCGAGCGTTGCGACCTTAGAAAAGTCGACGCGCACCGCGCGATGGCCTGCTTCGCGCATTGCGAAGATGTGGGCATCCAGCAGGCTGCTCTTGCCAAAGCGGCGTGCAGCCGCGAGACGGACGGCGATTCGGTCGGCCGCGGCTCGTTGCAGGTCATCAAGCTCGGAGCGGCGGTCGATCAGACGAGCGGGGCCGACCGGGCCTTGATAGTTGAACGGATTCACCGTACATAAGTGTACGGCATTAACGGACAGCTTTCAGGCTGGGGTAGGCTCCCAGGCGGCTACCGATGACGAAAGGCAACCCGGATCGGCTACAACTCCGCGTGCAGACGCCCGATGGCCTCTGCCGTGGCGGGGTTGGAATGCCGTCCAGCTAGGCCCATTGCAGTCCCCGTCCGGCACCGGGGCCGAGTTACCCGCCGAGCCCGCCCAGCACAGCAAACGGGTTTGGTGGACGCTCTGCGTACGCCACCTTCCAGGTGCCCTCGACACTGACCCGGCTGCCGTTCGGCGCCTCGCTCCGGATCCGCTCGGCGAGCGCCTTGGCGCTGTCCTCGTCGGTGACGCCGATCAGGAGGAACTTCCAGCGATGAACGGTTGGCAGCCCCTCTCCCTTTAGCTGCTCTGCTAAGCGGTGGGCCTCGTGACGTGACGGGAGGTCCACGCGCACCTCGAATTCGGGGTAGCCCTGTTCTTCGACCTGTTTGCGCTCGGCCGCAATCAGCGCTTCGTGCTCGGCCTTCCTGTCGCCGTCGGTGGCGGGAAGCGGCACGTCTGGGTCCTCCCAGTCCTCAGCCGACGGGTGCCAGTGCTTGAGGTCGACGGCGGCGCTCCATCCGTACTGCTTCGCAAGGGAGACCACGAGGTTACGAGCGCGCTCGGCTTGCCCCTTCGTTCCGGCGTAGAGAAAGACCCGTGCATCGGCACGGGAGACGATGACTCGATCGTGGAAGCTGTCGCTGAGGTCGTGCTGTAGCTCGGGAGCGTCAAGACGGTCGACCAGCGCCGAGGCGTGCGTGCCGTCGTCGAGGTCGACCTGTAGGCGCCAATCGTCGTTCATGCGAGGCGAAAGCCTACCGGCGATATTGGCGCCCGCTTGGACCGGCTCATGCGGGAGGATGTATGGAATGGGATCGAATTCTCTCGAGGGCCGCGTCTACGCCATCGCCGGCATTGGCGGTGGCCTCGGGCCGGTCGTGGCCGAGTGCCTGGCGGCTGCGGGGGCCACCGTCGCCGCCGCCGATCGCTCTCAGGATCGCGCCGACGAAATCGGGACTGAGCTGGGGTTGCCGGCCGAGCGCTGGGACGGGCGCGGCGTCGATCTGCTCGACGAGGAGGCGGCCCGGGCCTGGTGCGCGGCGCTGCTCGAGCGCTTTGGCCGGGTCGACGGGCTGCTGCATCTGGTTGGCGGTTGGCGTGGGGGGCAGGCGTTGCACGAAGCGCCGCTCTCCGACTGGGACCTGCTCCAAGACCTCTTGATCCGCACCGTCCAGCACACCACGCGTGCCTTCCATGACGCGCTCGCCGGCTCTGAGCACGGTCGCTTTGTGCTCGTCTCCGCCAAGCAGGCGCAGGCGCCGTCGAACTCCAACGCCGCCTACGCTGCGGCCAAGGCCGCCGCCGAGGCCTGGACGCTCGCCCTCGCCGACGGTTTCGCCGCTAGCGCCGCGACGGCCAACATCGTCGTCGTCGACGCGATCCTCACCCAGCGGATGAAAGAGGAGAATCCCGATGGGGACTTTTCGTCGTTCACCCCGGCCGAGCACATCGGGGCGGCGATCGCCTTCCTCTGCTCCGACGCCGCCGAGGAGATGAACGGCCAGCGCCTGTTGCTCACCGCCTAGCCACCTACCATGCAGTGCGATGAGTAGTAACGGTTCCGAGAGCGCCAAGCCCAGCGAGGGTGAGATGACGATCCGCCAGCTGGCGGAGCGAACCGGGATGACCGTCCGCAACATTCGCGCCCACCAGACCCGAGGGCTGTTGCCGCCACCAACGGTTCGCGGCCGTACCGGCTACTACGGCGAGGAGCACGTCGCGCGGATCGAGCTGACTCGCGAGATGCAGGCGGACGGCCTCAACCTGGAGGCGATACGTCGCGTGCTCGACAGCGGCGATGGCTCGGCCTCGGCGATCTTCGATTTCACCCGCGCCCTGCGCGCCCCCTTCGAAGACGAGGCGCCGGAGATCGTCGATGCCGATGAGCTGGCAAGGATCTGGGGCGACCCAGTTGACGCGAAGCTGATGCGCCGGGCCGAGAAACTGGGCATCTTCCGCCCCTTGCCCGACGGCCGCATCGAGGTGATCAGTCCCCAGCTGCTGCGCGCCGCCGCCGAGCTTGCCGAGCTCGGAGTCGGCGCCGAGGCGGCCGTCGTGGCGGCGGCGAAACTGCGCCGCCATGCTGACGGCGCCGCGCGCGCCTTCGTCGACCTCTTCGTCAAGGAGGTGTGGCAGCCATTCGATCGCGCCGGCCGGCCCGAGCGCGACTGGCCGCGGATGAGCGAGGCGCTGGAAAGGATGCGGCCGCTTGCCGCCGGTGCCTTGCTGGCGACCTTCCAGATCGCGATGGGGGACGCGGTCGAGAAAGAGAGCGAGCGCACCCTGCGGGTCGCCGCCCGTCCGAGCAAGCGCTCCAAGCGTCGTAAGCGCTAGGCGCTTCAGGCGAGAGCCGCGTCGTCCATCTCCTCGCGGCCGGTGCAGGAGAGGACGGCGAAATACATCAGCGAGGGGAGGAGCGCGTCGAGATCCTCGGTCTCGCCTTTCTGCAGGCGTGCGTACAGCACTGATTCGATCCCGCCG
>DAIRWC010000023.1:0-505 GCA_036802505.1 Solirubrobacterales bacterium | reverse complement strand
TCGCCTCGCAAAGTTGCGTTGCGTTAGCGAGAAGCGCGCCGAACACCGGCGCGAACTGATCGACGATCGCCGCCTCAGCGGCGACCACTGCCGCCAGCCCGAGCCCGACGACCCCGGCAGCGGCGATTGCCAAGGGGGGTTCGTCCAGGTCCTCCCTGACCAAAGCATCGACACAGTTGGCGAAGTGGTCGAGCAGCTCGTCGCGGCGTCGCAGCCCCGCCGGACTCGATGCCCGTGCCTCGACGATCACGATGCGGGCCTCTTCAGGCTCATCCACGATGAAGCGCAGCAGCTCGGCGATGCCGCTACGCAACTGGTCGCGCCAGGTGGGCTCGGCGTCGAGGACGGCCGCCTCGATCCGCGCTCGCATCCGGCCCGCCGCGGCGTCGAAGGCGGCGAGGAAGCAGTCTTCCTTGTCCTCGAACTGCTCGTAGAACGTCGGCCGTGAGATTCCGGCGCGGGTGAGCACGTTCTGGACCGTGAGGGTGTTGTAGCCGACCTCGGT
>DAIRWC010000022.1:5321-12745 GCA_036802505.1 Solirubrobacterales bacterium | reverse complement strand
ATCCAGGGTCGCGGGGAGCTCGCACTCGCCATCCTCGTCGAGCAGATGCGACGCGAGGGCTTCGAGCTGACCGTCGGCAAGCCACAGGTGCTCACCCGGGAGGTCGACGGCAAGGTCCACGAGCCGGTCGAACGGCTGGCGATCGACGTGCCCGAGGAGGACGTCGGCGCCGTCACCCAGCTTCTCGCCGGGCGCAAGGGCCGCCTCGACCACATGGTCAACCACTCGACCGGCTGGGTGCGGATGGACTACCTGGTCCCCGCCCGCGGCCTGATCGGCCTGCGCACCGAGTTCCTCACCGAGACCCGCGGCTCGGGGATCCTGCACCACGTCTTCGACCGCTGGGAGCCCTGGGCGGGGGAGCTGCGCACCCGCCCGACCGGCTCGCTGGTGGCGGACCGGCGCGGCTCCAGCGCCAGCCACGCGCTGATGAACCTGCAGGACCGCGGCACCCTCTTCATCGGCCCCGGCGAGGAGGTCTACGAGGGCATGGTCGTCGGCGAGAACGCCCGCTCCGACGACCTCGACGTCAACGCGATCAAGGAGAAGCACCAGACCAACGTGCGCGCCGCCAGCGCCGACATCCTCGTCCGCCTTGAGCCGCCCAAACTGCTCTCGCTGGAAGCCGCGCTCGAGTTCCTGCGCGACGACGAGTGCGTCGAAGTGACCCCCGAGTCGGTCCGCCTCCGCAAGGTCGAGCTGGACAAAAACAAGCGCCAGAAGACCGCCCGCCAGATGGCCCGCGCCACCTGAGCAAGAGCAGGGCAGTATTTGCTGCGTTAAACAGCTATGATTAGCCGCGTTAAATGGCTAAGATTAGCTACATCCCCCGTCTCGTCGATCCGGTCCTCGATGAGCTGATCAAACAACTTCCGGCCTTGATGCTGGTCGGACCGCGGGCGACTGGAAAGACGCGCACGGGAGAGCGACGGGCTGCGACCGTGGTCAGGCTCGACCGCAAAACCGAAGCGGTTGCTTTTCAGGGCGACCCCGATGCCGCCCTGCGCGACACGCCCGAGCCGACTCTGCTCGACGAGTGGCAGATGGTGCCGGACGTACTGGGCGCGGTGCGCCGGGCCGTGGACTCCGAGCCGCGCCCCGGTCGCTTCCTGCTCACCGGCTCTGTGCGCGCCACCCTGGAGAACGATGTCTGGCCCGCCACCGGCCGCCTCGTGCGGTTGGCGATGTATCCGATGTCTCAGCGGGAGATAGCCGGTCGGGTCGACGGTCCCACCTTTTTCGACCGACTGGCCGAGGGCGGCGGCCTGAGCGCTCCAGGCGACCCCCCGGATCTTCGTGGCTATGTGGAGCTCGCCCTGCGCAGCGGCTTCCCCGAACCGGCCCTGAGATTGACCGGGCAGGCTCGCGAGGTCTGGCTCGAGGGCTACGTCAATGACCTTCTGACGCACGATGTCGAGCAGCTCGAAGAGTCACCGACGCGACGGCGAGATCCTCGCCGGATGCGCCGCTATTTCGAGGCGTATGCACTCAACTCCGCGGGGGTCGCCGACCATAAGACGATCTTCGACGCGGCACAGGTCAACAAGCTAACCGCCGCTGCTTACGAGGATCTGCTGAACGGCCTGCTGATCGCCGAGCAGGTCCCGGCCTGGACCTCGAATCGGCTGAAGCGACTGGTTCGGCAGCCGAAGCGATACCTGGTTGACCCCGCCCTCATCGCGGCAGCGCTGCGAATCGACGAGCGGGGCGTGATGCGCGATGGCGATCTGCTCGGGCGCGTGCTCGACACGTTCGTCGCCGGGCAGCTTCGCCCGGAGCTGGCGGCATCTTCAACGCGCCCGCGACTTCACCATTTGCGGACCGAGCAGGGAAGGCATGAGGTCGACCTGGTTGCCGAACTCGCGGGTGAGCGCTTGATCGGTATCGAGGTGAAGGCGGGTGCCGTGGTGACCGCTGATGACGCAAGGCACTTGGCGTGGTTGCGCGAGGAAATCGGCGAGCGGCTCGTCGCCGGCGTGGTTCTGCACACCGGAGCGCGGGTCTACGGGGTGGGAGAGAGGATCGTCGCGGCTCCGATCGCATCCATCTGGGCGTAGCTCTGCCACCTGAGCAAGAAAAAAGCCGCCGCCCCCGGAGGGACGGCGACTGGTCACTTTGCCCACGGAATTGGGGGCAAAGTGACCAGTGAGCTGCGCTAGACGGTTGCGGCGGCCTGCTCGGCCTGGCTTTCTTCGGCGGCTTTTGCCTTTGCGGCTTCGGCCTCAGGGGTGGGCTCGTCGACGTTGCGTGGCAGCAGCACTTCTTTGGCGATGACGAGGCGCTGGATCTGGCTCGTCCCCTCGTAGAGCTGCATGATCTTCGCGTCGCGCATCAGTTTCTCGACCGGGTACTCCTTGATGAAGCCGTAGCCGCCGTAGACCTGCACGGCGTCGACGGTGATCTCCATCGCCGAGTCGGCGGCGAAGCGCTTGGCCATCGAGGAGACCTTGCTGTTGCGCTGGCCCTGGTCGAGCTGGACCGCGGAGTTCCAGACCAATAGGCGGCTGGCCTCGACCTTGGTCGCCATGTCGGCGATCATGAACTGGATCGCCTGGTGCATCGCGATCGGCACCCCGAACTGAACCCGTTCTTTGGAGTAGTCGGTGGCGAACTCGAGAGCCGCACGGCCGATGCCGACGGCCATCGCCGAGACGCCCGGGCGGGTCCGGTCGAGGGTCATCATCGCCAGTTTGAATCCCTTGTTTTCCTCGCCGATCAGGTTCTCGGCCGGGATCTCGACGTCGTTGAAGGAGATGGTCGCGGTGTTGGACGCCCGCTGACCCATCTTGTCCTCCTTCTTGTCGACGGTGACCCCGGGGAGGTCGGCGTCGACGACGAAGGCGCTGATGCCGCGATGGCCGGCCTCGGGGTCGGTCTTCGCGTAGACGGTGAAGTAGTCGGCGTAGGTGCCGTTGGTGATGAAGCACTTGGAGCCGTTGATGACGTACTTGTCGCCCTGCTTGACGGCGCGGGTCTTCATCCCGGAGACGTCGGAGCCCGCGTCGGGCTCGGTCAGGCAGAAGGAAGCGAGCTTGTTGCTTTCGGTCAGCATCCCGAGGTACTTCTTCTTGGTCTCCTCGGAGCCGCCGAGGGCGATCGGCGCCGAGGCGAGGCCGTTGGCCATCAGCGAGGTGCCGATGCCCGAGCAGCCCCAGCCCATCTCCTCCTCGATCAGGCAGCCGGAGAGGTAGTCGAGGCCCGGTCCGCCGTAGGCCTCGGGGATGTGGGTGTTCATCAACCCGACCTCCCAGGCCTTGTCGATGATCTCCTGGGGCCAGGTGCCGTCCTTGTCGTACTCCCAGGCGACCTTGCGCATCTCTTTCTCAGCGAAGCTGTGAGCCAGCTCGCGCAGGTCTTTCTGCTCGTCGGTCAGGGTGAAGTCAACCACTGCAGCGTGCTCCTTTATCTCGGTGGGAGAGGGCCGATTGACTAGTCAGTCAACCAAGGCAAAAGGGTAGCGCAGGCCGCTCCAAAAGGCGCGGTAGAGCTTTGAACCGCCATGCGACCCTAACCTCGACCGCGTTCGATGGGGTTTAGGCTGAATGCGTGGCGCTGCTCGATATCCAGGCTGGCTTCGTGCTCACGCTGATCACGCTCGTCGCGCTGCCCGTTGCCTTGATTGCCTTTGCTCGAACGGGGCCGCTTTGGCAGAGCATCGGCAAAGGGCCGTTTGCGATCGAGCAGGAGCTGCCGCCGCCGAGCCGCCTCTCCCAGCCCGAGGCGCCGATCGACCGCAAGCTGCAGGAGACAGAGGCGCGGCAGATGCTGGAAGCGAAGTCCTACCGGCGCCGGCAGCGCGGCGAGGCGCCGCTCGACGTCGAGGCGGAGGTGACGCGGCTGCTCGAATCCCCCGGCGCCACAGGCCCGGCGATCGACGAGAAGCTGCGTGCCGAGGTGCGCCAGCTGGTCGTCGCCCGCAACGAACGGCGCATGCGCCGCGGCGAGGATCCGCTCGACGTCGAGGCCGAGATGGAACGCCAGCTCGCGGATTTGTAGGATCGGGGGAGCGATGGCCGCCGACCGCGACAACCTCTACGAGGTCGAGGAGTTGCTCAACCAGCCCGGGACCTACTTCAACCCGCAGACCGAGGTGCTGGTCGTGGTCGACGACTCGACCTCGCTCGGCCAGGACGTCTTCAATCTCGAGGACTACGAGGGCGCCGACTGGGTGCGGATCTCCGACGAGGTGCCGGTCGACGAGGACCGCCGCGACCGCGCGCTGGAGTCCTTCCAGACCCACTACCACCCAGGTTCGACCGGATCGGTCTCCGAGACCGCGCTCGAACAGGGCGACGAGGAGCTCGACGAGGACGAGGACGGCCAGGACCCCGGCCGCGAGGACTGAGGGCCTGGCCGATGCTCGAAGCAGGCGACGCCGCCCCCGACTTCACCCTGCCCGACCAGGACGGGGTGGAGCTGAGCCTTTCGAGCCTGCGTGGCCGGCCCGTTGTCCTCTACTTCTACCCGCGTGCCGACACCCCGCGTTGTCGTTAGCTGTGGCCTACGGTGGGCCAGCACCGCGGCAATTGCAGCGGCAGCAACACCGCCAAGAATCGTCAGGGTGAGCATCATCGAGGGGAGGCGGTGCGTTTTTCTAGCCAGGCGACGATTTCGTTTGGAGTCGCTTCGCCGGCGGCGATCCTCTCCACCATCGGCACGTCGGTGTCTGGTGCTTCGCCGACAAAGGGACGGTCGTTCTGTTCCATGAACAGCCACACCGATAGGAAGGCGGCTCGCTTGTTGCCGTCGGGAAGCGGATGGTTTCGTGCCAGATGCTCGACCAAGACGGCAGCCTTTTCGATCAAATCCGGATAGGCGTCTTGATCGCCAAAACCGGCCCCCGGCGCAGCCAGGGCGGAATCGGCAAGCGCGATTCTCGGTAGGCGAGCGATTTGCTCAGCGCTTGTTCCGAGTAGTTCTGCGGCGATCTCGCAGTAGTCGCCCAACTCCAGGTAGATCGTCAAGGCCTATTTCGCAAGTCGGCGAAGCGTCTCGCGGTTGGCCTTGATCGCGGCCTTGATCCGCTCGCCACGCTCCTTGGCGCTGCCGGGCAGGCCAAAGCGCAGCTTGCCCTTCTCGGCAGGCGCGGCAGTAGGAGCGTGGGGCTTCATCGCTTAGACATTGTTGCAGGAGGCTCGGTGGCGTTGAGGTCAACCGCTGACTCTTGAGCTAGCCTCTGGCACCAATGCTCCAGGCAGGCGACCAAGCTCCCGACTTCGAGCTGCCCGACCAAAACGGCGATCCGGTCAAGCTCTCCGATCTCAAGGGCCAGACGGTCGTACTGTATTTTTACCCCCGCGCCGATACGCCCGGATGCACGACGCAGGCCTGCGGGGTGCGCGACCATTTCGAGGACTATGTCGAGACAAACGCCGCCCGCGTGATCGGCCTCTCACCCGACGAGGTCGCCGACGTGAAGAAGTTCCACGAGAAGTACGATCTCAACTTCACCCTGCTGGCCGACGCCGACCACGCAGTCGCCGAGCGCTACGGCGCCTGGGGCGAGAAGTCGATGTACGGCAAGAAGTACATGGGGATTCTCCGGAACACCTACGTGATCGACCCCGACGGCAAGATCGCCAAGGTCCTCCCCAAGGTGCAGCCCAAAAAGCACGACGCGCTCGTGCTCAAGGCCCTCGCCGAGCTTGCGCCTGCCGCCTAAGAGCGCCGGCTAGGCCGGGACTAGGCGCTCTCGAGCTGCTCGATGCCGCTGGCGCGCTGGCCGCCGGCGGCCAGCATCAGTTTGAAGTCGTGCGGGCTGGAGGCGTAGTCGAGCGCGACCTGCTCGGCGATCTTGCCCTCCATCACGTAGCGCAGCAATGACTGGTCGAAGGTGCGCATGCCGTAGTACTCGCCCTCGGCGATCACCTCGGTGATCTTGCCCGTTTCGTCGGGGTTGAGGATCAGATCCTGGACGCGGCCGGTGACGACGAGCACCTCGGAGGCGGGAACACGGCCCTCGCCGGTGATGTCGGGGACGAGGCGCTGGGCGATCGCCCCTTTCAGCGTCGACGAGAGCATCACGCGGGCCTGGTGTTGGAGGTGGGGGGGAAAGAAGTCGATGATCCGGTTGATCGTCTCGGTCGCGTCCAGGGTGTGGACGGTGGAGAGGACGAGGTGGCCGGTCTCGGCGGCCGAGAGCGCCGTGCGCACCGTCTCCTCGTCGCGCATCTCGCCGATCAGGATCACGTCGGGGTCCTGGCGCAGCACCCGGCGCATCGCCCGGCCGAAGCTCTCGGTGTCGGAGCCGATCTCGCGCTGGTTGACGATCGAGCCTTTGTCTTCGTGCAGGTACTCGATCGGGTCCTCGAGCGTGACGATGTGGTGCGCCCGGGTGCGGTTGATGTGGTCGATCATCGCCGCCAGCGTCGTGCTCTTGCCCGAGCCGGTGGTGCCGGTGACGAGGATGATCCCGCGCTGCTCCTCGGCCAGGTTGGTGACGACCTCGGGCAGGCCTAAGTCTTCGACCGAGCGGATTTCGAAGGGGATCGCGCGGCAGACGATCGAGGTCGAGCCGCGCTGTTTGAAGACGTTGACGCGAAAGCGGGAGAGGCCAGGGATCGCGTAGGAGAAGTCGGCCTCGCCGCACTCCTCGAACTCGGTCAGCGAGCGCACCTCGGCGATGTCGTGGAAGGCCTTCTCGGTGTCCTCGGCGGTGAGCGGCTCAAAGCCCTCCAGGCCCGCCAGCTCGCCGTGCAGCCGGATGGTGGGCGGCGCAGCCACCTTGACGTGAAGGTCTGAGCCACCCCGCTCGACGAGCGTGCGCAGCGCTGAGTCGATCTCGAACATCCCGGCCTTTATCGGCCGGAAGGCGCGCCTCCATTAGGCCGGCTGCTTGCGGCCCTCGACGAAGATCTCGAACTGCGATGGCTTCGGCTTGCGGGCTTTGCCGCTGCCGGCGAAGGTGTTGGCGAGGCGCATCCCTACCGACTCGTAGATCTCGCCGAGTTCCTCGGCCGTGTAGAGGCGCTGGCGGAAGGGGATCTCCTCGTATTTCTCGAAGACCTCGCCGATGCGGATCGGCACGGTCGAGCCTTCGATGTAGCGGTCCTCGGCGTTCCAGCGGTGGTCGGAGAGTTCGAGCGTCGACTCGCCGACGATCCAGGATTTCAGCGGCAGGTTCTTTTCGGCGTGGAGGACGTTGGGCAGCTGCATCAGGTGTGCGCCGCCATCGTGCAGCGCCCGCCCGATGACCTCGAAGGTGCGGCGGTTCTCCGCATCGGTCTCGAAGTAGCCGACGGCGCCGTCGTTGAGGCTGAGCACGATGTCGAACTCGTCGTGGAGGTCGAGCTCGCGCAGGTCCGCTTCCATGAACTCGATCTTGTCGAGGTTCTGAAGCTCGGCTTCGCCCGCGGCGATCTCAAGTAGCTCGCCCGATATATCGACGCCGACAACCTCGAAGCCGCGGCGGCACAACTCGCGAC
>DAIRWC010000022.1:1672-5311 GCA_036802505.1 Solirubrobacterales bacterium | reverse complement strand
CGCCGTCGCGGTGCTGGGTGACGGCGCCGAACTGCACGCGCTCGCCGCCCTCGGGCCGCAGCATCGCCAGCGCCCGGTCGACTTCGGCCTCGGTCCGATCGGCCCACGGCATCGCCGCCGTGATCGGCGGGAAGCCTGAGCGGTACCAGTCAGGCGGGACATCGACTGCGGTTCCCATCAATCAGGAACCTTATAGCAATTGCTCCGCTGCGCGTCAGGTAACTTCGCGCAGTTTCTGCGCTTCGCCCAGCTGCTGCAGCTTTTTAAGACTCTGGTTCTCGATCTGGCGGATCCGCTCGCGGGTGACGTTGAAGGTGCGGCCGACCTCGTCGAGGGTGCGCGGGTGCTCTCCGCCGAGCCCGTAACGAAGTTCGAGCACGCGGCGCTCGCGGTAGGAGAGGTTCTCCAGAGCTTCCTTCAACGCCTCTTTGGTCAGCAGGTCCGCCGCCCGGTCGAAGGGGGACTCGGCCTTCTCGTCGGCGATGAACTGGCCGAACTCCGACTCCTCCTCGTCGCCGACCGGCTTCTCGAGGCTGACCGGGGCCTGGGCGGAGCGCTTGATCGAGTCGACCTCCTCGGGGTCGATCCCGGTCACATCGGCGATCTCCTCCGGGGTCGGCTCGCGGCCCAGCTCGGTGACCAGCTTGCGCTCGGCGCGACCGATCTTGTTCAGCTTCTCGACCACGTGGACCGGGATGCGGATCGTGCGCGCCTTGTCGGCCAGCGCGCGGGCGATCGCCTGGCGGATCCACCAGGTCGCGTAGGTGGAGAACTTGAAGCCCTTGCGGTAGTCGAACTTCTCGGCCGCGCGGACCAGGCCCAGCGTCCCCTCCTGGATCAGGTCGAGGAAGGGCAGGCCCTGGTTGCGGTAGTTCTTGGCGATCGAGACAACGAGGCGCAGGTTGGACTCGACCATTTTCTGCTTCGCGTCGAGGTCGCCGCGCTCGATCCGCTTGGCGAGTTCGACCTCCTCCTGGGCGGTCAGCAGGCGGACTTTGCCGATGTCCTTGAGGAACAGCTGCAGGCTGTCCGTGGTCATGTCCGGTTTCAGGTCGATCGCGGCTTTGGCGCGGCGACGGCCTTTGCGGCCGGTGTCGGCGGGCATCGCGTCGGCGGCCGCTTTCTGGGCCGGGTCCATGTCCTCGACAAGCTCGATTCCCTGCTTCTCGATATGGCCATAGAGGTCCTCGACGTCGGACTCGTCGAGATCGACCTCCGACACCGCCGAGGCGATGTCGCCGAAGGTGAGCACGCCCAGCTGCTGACCCCTGTGGATCAGCCCTTTGACCTCCTCGAGCTCCTGAAGCTCTGCAACCAGCATTAATCTGCACCCGTCTTTCTGCGTCAAAAAAGCGGACCGGCGACCCGGTCCGCGAAGTAGGAATAGGGCCTGTCACCTCTAAAAGGCCTCAAACGTCTGTTCGCATGATAGGCGCTTCAGTTTTTGAAGTCAAGACTGTCTGTGTCCAAGCTCACGGCAAATCCACGCCCCTGGTTGCGCGCCTTCTGGCGGCGCGCGTACCGCGAGAACGTCACCGGACTCTCGGCGATGGTCGCCTACAACCTGATGCTCGCCGTCTTCCCCTTTGCCCTGCTGGTCCTCTTCGTCTTTGGTCAGGTGCTGAAGATCCATGGGGTCGAGACCAGCGTCCTCGACGACCTGCAGCGACTCTTCCCCAACGCCGAGCAGCACACGCTCACCGACGTGCTGGAACGGATCGAGGACAACTCGACGACGATCGGAATCGCCGCCTTCTTCGGCTCACTCTGGATCGGCGCCTCCTTCTGGGGGGCGATGGACACGGCCTTCGGCCACATCTACCACGTCGAAACCCGCGGCTGGGTCGAGCAGAAGCGCTTCTCCTTCACGATGTTGGGCGTGGTGCTGCTCTTCATCGCGGCCAGCATCCTGCTGCCGACGATCGAGGCGACGCTGGTCTCTGGCACCGATCGGCTGCCCTTCGGCCTCTCTGACATCAAGGCGATCGACACCGCGCTGCTGCTGGGACTGGCGGTGCTGATCGTCTTCGCGATCTGCTGCGTCATCTACTGGGCCGTGCCGAAAGGGCACATGCCCTGGCGAGACGTCTGGCCCGGGGCCGCCTTCGTCACCGTCGCCGCCGGCGTCGCCAACTGGGCCTTTCCTTTCTACCTCTCGAACGTCTCCAGTCTCTCGCGCTTCGGCTCGACCCTCGGCTTTGTCCTCATCGCCCTGCTCTGGTTCTACCTGCTCAGCCTGGCACTGCTGGCCGGAGCGACGATCAACTCGCTGCGCCACGAGCTGCACGACACGGGCGAACTGCCCTACTCGAACGACGGGACCCAGGTCGAAGACTCAGCTGTTTCTTGACAAGGACACGTGCGGACACGTACCCTCGGCGTGGTGGGGGCGACGGAGGCCATATCCGAGGTCAGCGCGTCGACGGTGGGGACGCCGATCCCGCTTCCCAGAAGGGCTCTCGACCTCTGTGCGCTGACGCTGCTCGTGCCGCTGGTGGCGCTGCCGGTGCTTATCGTCAGCATCGCCGTCCTCCTCGATTCGCACGGCTCCGTCTTCTTTCGCGCCCGGCGGATGGGCTACCGCGGCCGGCCCTTCGAGATGCTCAAGTTCCGCACGATGCGGGTCGACAACGCCGGCCACGCGGTGGCCGGCGCCAACGACAGCCGCATCACCCCCGTCGGCGGCTTCCTGCGGGCGACCCGACTCGACGAGCTGCCGCAGCTGTGGAACGTGCTGCGCGGCGAGATGACCCTGGTCGGGCCGCGCCCCGAGCTGGAGGAGTTCGTCGAGCTGCACGCCGCCGAGTACCGCGAGATCCTCTCCGTCCCGCCCGGCATCACCGGCCCGACCCAGCTGCGCTACGCCGGGCTGGAGCCGCACCTGCTCAGCCTTCACGTCGACCCCGAGCGCTTCTACCGCGAGCAACTGCTGCCCGACAAGGTACGGCTCGACGTCGAATACGCCCGCTCGCGGTCCCTGCCCGGCGACTTGGCCGTCCTCGGGCGGACGTTCGCCCTGCCGCTCCTGATGGCCTTCCGGGGGCGCGACGGTGAAGGCGAGCGCCCCTCGCGTCGCCTCGGTTGGGCGCCGGTCCTCGCCGGCACGATGGCCATCGGCGCGCTGCCGCTGCTCTTCCTGCTGACTCTCGGCTCGCCGCGCTAGCGGGGGGCGACGAGGAGGTGGCGAAGGTCGGAGCGGCGCCTCTCGACATCGAGCGGGAAGAGCTTCAGCGGCGGCATCTCCCAGCCGCCCACGGCAAGCGCCGCGGCAAAGCCCGGTCCGGCGTCGAGCGCCGTCACCGTTACCGGAGCGAGGGGGAGCGCCCGCCCGCCGAGGCGCAGCGCCGAGCCGGAAGCCCTCCGGTCGAGCGTTCCGCGCCAGACGTGCACCTCTTGATCCAGCACGGCGGGAAGGATACTTAGACCGTGCTGCGCGTCGGCATCGCCGGGCTCGGCTACTGGGGCTCCAACATCGCCCGTAACCTCGATGCGCTGCCCGGGTGTGAGCTTGCCTGGTGCTGCGACACCGACGCCGCACGGCGCCAGCGGGCGCGGGCCGCCTTCCCACGGGCCCGCTTCACGACCGACATGGCGGAGATGCTCGCCGACGAGAGCATTGCCGCGGTCGCGGTCGCGACC
>DAIRWC010000022.1:0-1662 GCA_036802505.1 Solirubrobacterales bacterium | reverse complement strand
GCCGAGTTGGTCCTCGGCGCCGGTCGGCACTGCTTCGTCGAGAAGCCGCTTGCCTGCGACGTCGCTTCGGCCGAGCGGCTGGTCGGGCTGGCCCTCGAGCAGGGGAGGGTGCTGATGGTCGGCCACCTGCTCGCCTATCACCCGGCGCTGGTCGAGTTGAGAGGCCTGTGCGGCGCCGGCGAGCTCGGTGAGATCCGTTACCTCTACTCGCAGCGACTCAACCTGGGTCGCCTGCGGGCGGACGAGAACGCGCTCTGGAGCCTCGGCGCCCACGACGTCTCCGCGATCCTGGCGCTGACCGGCGAGCTGCCCACGCAGGTCAGCGCTCGTGGTCAGAGCTATGTGCGCGAGGGGGTCGAGGACGTCGTCTTCGCCCATCTCGGTTTTGCCGGTGGGCTCGCCGCGCACATCCACGTCTCCTGGCTCGACCCGCGCAAGGAGCGTCGCCTCACCGTCGTCGGCTCGCGGCGGATGGCAACCTTCGACGACATGGAGCCGGAGCGCACCCTGACTCTCTACGACAAGGGCTTCGATCCCGATGCCGCCGCGGTGGGGGACTACGTCGCCCGCTCCGGTGAGCAGCGCAGCCCCGCGATCTCGCGCCGCGAGCCGTTGCGGATCGAGCTCGAGCACTTCCTCGCCTGCGTGCGCGGCGAAGCCGCTCCCCGCACCGGCGCGCTCGAGGGCCTGCGCGTCGTGCAGGTGCTGGAGGGCCTGCAGGAGTCGCTGGACGCCGGCGGCGAGACGGTGGCGCTGGCCGCTCGCGAGGCGTCGGCGTGAGCGAGCCGGCCTTGCGCGCCAGCAAGCTGGCCCCGGACCTGTTGCTGGGCGAGGGGGTGCGCCTCGGCGCCGATGTGCGGATCGGCGCGCATGTGACCATCTATACGAAGGTGAGGATCGGAGAGGAGGCGCGGATCGGCGACTACGCCCAGGTGCGCGAGCGTGCCAACATCCTCGCCGGCGCGACGATCGGCAGCTTCGCCTCGATCGACCCTGAGGTCCACGTCGGCCAGAGGGCCAGCGTCCAGACTCGCTGCTACCTCGCCCGCGGCTCGACGATCGAGGACGACGTCTTCCTCGGCCCCGGCGTCACCCTCGCCAACGACGACACCATGGGTCGCCATTCGCCTGGCGAAGAGCTGAGGGGGCCGACGCTGCGGCGCGCCTGCAGGGTCGGCGCCGGCGCCGTGATCTGCCCCGGGATCGAGGTCGGCGAGGAGGCCTTCGTCGCCGCGGGGGCGGTGGTGGCAGCCGACGTGCCGTCGCGGGCGGTCGTGATGGGTGTGCCGGCGCGGGTCGTGCGCGAGGTGCCCGACGAGGATCTGCTGGAGCACTGGCGGTGAGCCGCGCCGCGACCGCGACGGTGCCGCTGTTCGCCACCCGGGCGGCGCTGGAGCCGCTGCTGGACGAGGTCGCCGCGCGCCAGCGCGCCGTGCTCGAGTCGGGCCGCTACGTGCTCGGTCCCGAGGTGGAGGCTTTCGAGCGGGAGTTCGCCGCGTTCGTCGGGGCGCGCCACTGCGTCGGCGTCGCCAACGGCACCGATGCGCTGACGATCGCGCTGCGGGCGCTCGGGATCGAGCCCGGCGACGAGGTCGTCGTCCCGGCGCTGACCTTCTATGCGACGGCCGAGGCCGTCGTCAATGCCGGCGCCCGGCCGGTCTT
>DAIRWC010000021.1:7568-12895 GCA_036802505.1 Solirubrobacterales bacterium | reverse complement strand
GGCTGCTACCACCCCAGCCAGCAGAACACCTTCACCGGCCGCCTCACCGAGCCGATGCTGGACGAGATCCTCACCCGAGCTCGGGAGTTGAGCGGCTGAAAAGCCCCTAGAGAGCGTCGGTTCCGCCGGTCTCGCGCCGGGAGATGCTGGCGATCGTCTCGAAAGAAGCCAGCACGACCGACACCGGGATTCCCGGCTCTGAGGACGCCTCGCAACGCTTGGCAGAGCGCGCTTGGATGGCCTGGATCCGGTCGAGGGCAGTCTTCATGGCTCGCATCAGTTCCTTCCAACCCCGCTCATCGACCGACAGCCAGGTTCGGCTCAGGTGCCTGCTGCGCGCATCGAAGGAACCGATGTCGAGCGCATCGAGGAGCTCCTCGATGATCTGCCGCAGCATGTCGGCGCTGAAGGTCGACCGGATCGGCGCCGGGATCTTCATCCAGTCGAAGTCGTCGAAATGGAGAGCCGGCACGCAGGGCTCGTAGAAATGCTCATCGAAGCCACGGCGCGGCACCGTCCGCACCAGCCGGATCAGATTTCGCCGCTTCAGTTCCCGGAAGTGGTAGCTGACTTCGGAAACCTCGAGACCGAGTTCGTCGGCAATCTCCGTCGGGCTGGCGATGCCCCTTTCGCAGACTGTCACCCATACGTGACCGCGCAACGGGTGCGTGAAGGCTTTGGCCACTGTTGGATCGATGACCTGTTTGAGTTTTTTTCCCTGCAAGCTGGCCATCGCGACCCTCCCGTCCCTATTGGCGTGTGGTTTCCATTGATGTCACCCTAGTACCGGTTGCGGACTTCAGTCGGTCCTATTTCCACGCGAGAGGTCCCCCACGCGCAGACCGTCGCCACCGTTTAGCTGAAACTCATTAAAGCAATCGCGCGGTCCAAAGCGGGACTTCGACCGAAGGGTGAACAGATGACAAGACCGAGGATCAAGCGCACGACCGAGCAGATCGAAACGCCAAACGGCGATCTCTACCTGCTGCGGCCCAGCGCCGGAGCAGACATCCAGATCGAGAACCCCGACGCTGAGGGACGAGCGCTGCTCGCCGCCCTCGACGGGAGCCTCACCCGCGAAGATCTCGAGGAGCGCTTCGGCGAGGAAGCCGTCAGCGACCTGCTTGCCCAGCTCGAGGAGCTGGGCCTGGTCGAGGACGCCACGGACGACGACCTGATCCCGGCGGCGGTCAGCCGCCGCTACGACCGCCAGCTCCGCTACTTCAGCGACGTCACCACCGGGCCGCCGCCGTCGCAATGCCAGGCGCGACTCGAAAGCGCCCGAGTCGTCGTCCTCGGCGTGGGCGGCCTCGGCGGCGGCTCGGCCCTCTCGCTCGCCTGCTGCGGGGTTGGCGAGATGCTGCTGATCGACGGCGACCGGGTCGAGGAGACGAACCTGAACCGCCAGATCCTCTTCGCGGAGCACGACATCGGCCGGACGAAGGTCGACGCGGCCGCCGACCGCCTGCGCGGCTTCAACTCGCGGGTTCGCCTCGAGACGATCGCCGAGCGGATGGACAGCAAGGACGCGATCGCGGAGGTCATCGAGGGCTTCGACCTGGTCGTCGACGCCGCCGACTGGCCCGCCCACGACATCGAGGAATGGGTCAACGAGGCCTGCTTCGCGGCGGAGATTCCCTACATAACGATGAGCCACTTTCCGCCGGTGGCCCGCGTCGGTCCGATGTTCGTGCCCGGCGTGACCGGCTGCTTCACCTGCCAGGTGGCCGCTTACCGCCGCAACTACCCGATGTTCGACGTGGCGATCGAGCAGCGCCGCGCCAAACAGTCCCCGGTGGCGACGATGGGACCGGCCTGCAACCTGATCGGCGGCCAGGTGGGGCTTGACGTCATGCATTACCTGACTGGGCTGGCCGAACCCTCGACTCAGGGCGTCAGCCACATCTACGACCTGCGCACGATGGAGGTCGAACGCGAGCCTGTGGTGCCGGAGCCGAACTGCCCGGTCTGCGGCCACCTGCCAACCGCGGCGCCGCGCGGCGTGGGCGAGACGAAGGCGGGGCGCAAGTAGACGCTAGGAGGAGTGCCGGTGACGCGCACGCTGCGCAAGCGAGTCGGCAAACAGCGCGAACCAGAGCAGGGGAGCGACACCGGGATCGACGAAGGCCACGGGAATCGAGGCGAGGAAGATGACGGCCACCCCGAGCGCCCGCCGATTGCCTTCCCGGGCCTCCTTCGAGTCCATCCTCGCAAGGCCCGCTCGCCTGGCGTCCACCGCCATCCACAACCCGACCAGCGAGATGCCCGCGAGGTTCAACGCGTAGAGGACTATCGCGGCCGTATTGGCCCCGTGATCTCCGAACACCGAGGCGCTGAAGGGGAAAAGCGCGATCCAGCCGAGGTAGAAGAGGTTGAGCCCGAGCAGGCGCCCGTCGAAGCCGACCACGGTGCCGAAGAAGCGGTGGTGCACGACCCAGAAGCGACCGATGATCGCGAAGCTGATCGCATAGGCGATGAAGTCCTGACGCTGTTCCCAGAGCACCTTGCCGAGGCCGTCGCCATGAAGATCGTCAGGCACTTTCAGGTTGAGCACGAGCAGCGTGATCGCGATCGCGAAAACGCCGTCGCTGACGGCAACGATGCGCGAGAACTCGACCTCATTCTCCTCGCGCCGCCGAACCGTCCGCTCTCGAGACACAGCACCATGATCGAGACTCCGCGCGACGGAACCGCGACACCTAGAATGACGCGAGCGCGCCGGCGTAGCTCAGTTGGTAGAGCACTTCATTCGTAATGAAGGGGTCCCCGGTTCAAGTCCGGGCGTCGGCTTCGTCGCGGTTGGGGGGCAACTCCCGCCTAAATAGGTATTATGGGATATTAAATACCTATTTAGAGCGCCTATGCAGACCTTCCGCGACTTGGACAAACAGCTGGGCATGGTCCCTGCTCGATCCGCCGCCGCACTGGCTGAGGCCAGCGCTGGACGTGGCCGCGAGGAGGCGTTCCGCAGACAGAATCCGCAGGTACTCGCAGGCCTGATGGAGGTAGCTCTGATTCAGAGCAGCGCTTCATCGAACGCGATCGAGCAAATCACTGCGGCCCCCGGCAGAGTCACCGAACTGGTGCAGGACAAGACGACTCCGGAAAGCCGATCGGAGGAGGAGATCTCTGGCTACCGGAAAGTCCTCGACACGATTCATTCGAGCGCGGAGCACATCCCCCTCAAAACGTCGGTCGTCCTGCAGTTCCATCGAGACATCTATGCCTTCAGTCCGACTCCAGGAGGTCGCTTCAAGAACACCCGGAACGAGGTCGCTCGATTCGACCAGCAGGGCAGAAAGCTGGCGGTGATCTTCGAGGGTGTCAGCCCCTTCGAAACGCCCGCGGCCATGGACGAGCTCCACGAACGCTTTGCCGATGCGATCAAAGGCGGTTCCCACGCTCCCCTCCTCTTGGCAGGGGCCTACGTTTTTGACTTCCTGATGATCCATCCGTTCAACGACGGCAATGGGCGGATGTCGAGGTTGCTCACGCTGCTCATCCTCTACCACTGCGGCCATGAGGTGGGCCGCTTCATCAGCCTCGAGAAGCTGGTGGAGGAAAGCAAGGAGACCTACTACGAAAGCTTGGAGAAGTCGACCACAGATTGGGACCGCGGCAAGCACGACATCTGGCCCTGGCTCAACTACTTCCTCGGCATCGTCAACGCTGCCTATACCGAATTCGAGGCTAGGGCCGGAGACATGATGAGCGGTCGTGGATCGAAGGCCATGCGAATCAAGCTCTACGTGCGCTCAAGCGCCTCTGACGTCTTCACTTTCGACGAGGTCCAGCAAGCGCTCCCAGACATCAGCGCGGATCACATTCGTTCCGAGCTACGGAAGCTTCGTGACGCGGGGGTAGTCGAGTCGCCAGGTCGGGGTCGTAGGGAGTGGCGCAGACTCAGCACCGCGTTCTGACCCGGATCCAGACCAGGATTCCGTGTCCCGAAACATGTCCCCAACTCGGCAATTCTGGACTCAACCAGGTCGAACCAACCGGACACGATCGAACTCAACCGAAAGAAGCCGGCCTCAAATATCGCGTTCGTAATGAAGGGGTCCCCGGTTCAAGTCCGGGCGTCGGCTCTTCTAGTTAAGCGGGGTGCCGGCGAGGCTGGAGACCTTCCAGTCGCCGCCTTCGTTCGCCATCGACATCGTCAGGATGGCGCCATGGGGGCCGGTGTAGAGGACGAAGGCCCGTTCGCCTTCGGTGCGCAGCGAGCGGACGTTGGCTTGTTCGGCTTCGACCTTCAGCGCCGACTTGGCGGCGGGGTTCGTCAGTGCTTTGAGAAGCGCGGCGCAGCTTTTGTCCTTGAGCTGCTTGGCCTGGGCGGCAAGTTTTTCGAGCGATTCGGTGATCGTCTTCGACACGTAGTTGCAGGTCGCGGCCCAATTGCCTTCAGCGCGGGCGTCGAGGAAGTTGTGCAGGGCGGCCGCGGCGGCCGTGAATTCAGAGCTGCCGGCCTCTTCGCCGAATTCCTGAACGCTGTTGTCGCCGCCCTTGGTCTTGTAGGAGGCCGAGCCGCCGCCGGAATCGTGGTGGGGCTTAGGGGTGAAGTCGCTCGCGCTGGGGCTCGAGCCGGCGGCCTGACCTTCGCCGCCGGAGCCGGACTTGCCTTCGTCGCTCTTGGCGGTGTCCTGCTTCGAGGCTTCCGGGCGCGACTTGGTTTCCGTCTGCGCCTGGCTCGCTTCGGTGGTCGTCGAGCTCGAGCTGTCACCACCCCCACAGGCAGCCAGACCCACGGCGATCAGCAGCGCAACGAGCGCCACCACAGTCAGCGTTTTTGGGCCCCCCCTCACTGCTCAGCATTCTAGGGAACGCCGCGTGTCCGGCGGAACGACCTCCGCCCGTGGCCCTTCTTTCGCTTGTGCTTGCGCTTGCGCTTCTTCCCACAACTCGGCTTCACGACCGGCTCGGGTGAACACACGAGTACAGAACTGCCAAGGAACGAAGGTGGTATGACGACTGGGAAATGCCGCAATCCCGGCTAGGATCCACACAGATGGCGAAGGGGATTTCGATTGTCCTGGCCGACGATCACACGGTCGTGCGGCGGGCGTTGCACCTGCTGTTGGAGGCGGAGCCGGGCTTCGAGGTCGTGGCCGAGGCGGAGGACGCCGACGGCGCTGTCCGCTACCTGCGCGGCCACAAACCCGACGTGCTGATCCTCGACCTGAACATGCCCGGACGGCCCAGCCTGGAGGCGATCGGGGACATGCGCGAGGCCTCCCCGGAGACCAGGATCGTCGTCCTGACGATGCAGCAGGAGCCCGCCTTCGCGCGGCGGGCGCTGCAGCAGGGAGTGCTCGGCTACGTGCTCAAGG
>DAIRWC010000021.1:0-7558 GCA_036802505.1 Solirubrobacterales bacterium | reverse complement strand
GGTCCAGGCCGTGCGCAGCGCCGCCGCCGGCGACACCTACCTGCAACCGGCGCTCGGGGCGAAGCTGGCCGCCGAACCGGAAAAGAGCGCCGCCAGCGACCTCAGCGAGCGCGAGACCGACGTCCTGCGCCTGATCGCCCTCGGCCACACCAACGCCGAGATCGCCGAGAAGCTCTTCATCAGTGTGCGCACCGTGGAGACCCACCGAGCCCACATCCAGCAGAAGCTCGGCGTCAGCAGTCGCGCCGAGCTGGTCCAGAGCGCGTTGTCACGAGGCCTCGTCGAGACCTGAGCCGCCGGTCACCGCGATCAGCGGCACGGAGGCCATCGCCCTGGTGCCGGCGCCTCGCCGCGATTCGATCTGCAGCTCGCCGCCGGCGAGCTCGACCCGCTCGCGCATCCCGGTCAGGCCGAAGCCGCTGTGGCGACCGACCGGATCGAACCCCTGGCCATCATCGGAGATGAGCACATCGAGGCGACCCTCCCTGGCTTGGATCTGCAGGTCGATGCGACTGGCCCTCGCATGCTTCACGACGTTGGTCAGGGCCTCCTGCACGAGCCGGTAGACGACCGTTTCGAGCTCGGCGTCAAGGCGCCCCGCATCAATCCGCAAGTCGGTTGCGAGCTCGATCTCGGCGCTGTGCGCACGCGCTCGGCCAAGTCCTCCAAGGCAGCGACGAGACCGAGCTGGTCGAGCGTTGCGGGGCGCAGCTCGGTGATCAGCCCACGCAGATCGTCGATGTCGCGCCCGACGTCGCGCAGGCCCTCTTCCACCGCGCCGGTGAGCCGCTCCGGGTCGCCGCTCTTGAGCGCCGAGGAAAGCAGCAGGCGGCGCGATCCCATGCCCTGCAGGACCGAGTCGTGCAGCTCTCGTGCCCAGCGCGCCCGCTCGCGCTCCGCCGCCATCAGGTTCTGGCGCAGGCGATCCTCGGTCACCGACTGGACCGTCGCAACGGCGGCCGCCGCGCTGGTTGCGGCGGCGGCGAGCAGGCGCTCGTCTTCGGGGTGAAAGCGAGGGCCTTCCTCGAGCCGGTCCAGCGCGATGATCGTGCCCAGTGTCCTGCCCCGGAAGTCGAGCGGGGCAAGCGACGCGGCGCCGGCGTCGATTCCGATGCGCCGCGCCGCGGCCAGCCCCGCCTCGGCTCCGGCCGCCTCAACAGTCACGTAGCGGCCCACGGGCGCAGCACCGCACTCACCCGCCGCAGCGACCACCTCGCTGCTATTGCCGTCGTGCAACAGCACGAGCAACGAACGGGCACCGACGAGCGTGCGCGCCCGCTTCGCGATCGTCTCCAGAACGCGCGAGCGGTCGGTCTCGCCGTGGGTGAAGCGCTCGCGCCCGTCCTCGTCGAGGATCCCGAGGGCGGCATAGCGCGCGCCAGTCAGCTCTCTTCCCACCGCGACCACCTCGCTCAGCACCGCCTCGAGGTCAAGCTGGGCGACCAAGCCCCTGCCGACGTCGATCAGTCGGCGAAGACGATGCTCGTCCAGAACATCGCGGTCCACTCTCAAGAAATTACCCCAACGGACGAGAAACGACCTTATGACCGCCTCGGCAGCGATCGATCGATCGGCGCAGTGTTCTAAGGTCTGCGCGATCTTTGTCAGGGGAACAGCGACCCTCGCGCTGGCTGCTGCGCTGGTGCTGACTCTCGGCTGCGCGTCCGCGTCGCCGCAGGGTCAGGTCGTCGTGCGCGGAGCCGATTCCGGCTCGCACCTGGAGTTGAGCATGCGCGGCGACAACCTGGTTGTCCACGGTTGGATGGGTCCCAAAGCCGGCGCCGGCTGCCGTCTCGCCCACAACCGCAGCCTCGCCATCTGCCGGCTCGCCGGGGCCGGCGGGATCGAAGTCGACATGGGCCCGTCCGGCGACCTTGTCGAAGTGCAGGACAAGCTGCCCGTTCCCTTGACCGTCCACCTCGGCGACGGCTCCGACAAGTTCATCGGCAACGGCGAGGCCGACACCTGCTACTCGGAAGGGGCGCGGCGCAACCGCTGCATCGGCGGCGGCGGCGGCGACATCTGCATCACCGGGAACCAAAACAGCGACTGCGTCGGCGACGCCGGCAACGACTACTGCCAGACCGGCGCCGGCAGCGACGGCTGCTGGGGCGGGCCGGGCGACGATGTGTGCCGGATGGGAGCGGGCCAGGACGGTTGCCACGGCGAAGGCGGCCACGACGAACTCTACGGTGGCGCCGGCGCCGACCAGCTCTATGGCGGCGACGGCTACGACGCCTGCGACGGCCTACCCGGCTGGGGGCGTTCGCACGAATGCGAGACCGGCCCCCAGCGCTGATCCGGCCCCGTGACTGAGGCCGCCTACGACCGGATCGGGATCAGCTATAGCGCCGTCCGCCAACCGGAGCCGCGGATCGCTGCGCAGATCGAGGTGGCCCTGGGAGACGCGCTCAGCGTGCTCAACGTCGGTGCAGGCACCGGCTCCTACGAGCCCGCCGGCCGCGAGGTGACCGCGCTCGAGCCCTCGCGAGAGATGATCGCCCAGCGCCCGCCCGGATCGGCGCCGGTGATCCAGGGCTTCGCCGAGGATCTACCGTTCGAGGACGACAGCTTCGACGCGGCGATGGCGCTGATCACGGTCCACCACTGGAGCGACCTGGAGGCCGGCCTGGCCGAGATGGTGCGCGTAGCCAGGCGACGGGTGCTCGTCCTCACCATGACCCCGGTGCCACCCGAGGATCCCTGGATGAGGCGCGACTACTTTCCGGGCATCCTCGACTCTCACACCCGCGTGATGCCGCCGATCGAGGAGCTGACCGCGCTGCTCCCCAACGCCTCGGTCGAGCCGGCGCCGATTCCCAACGGCTGCGCGGACGGCTTCTGGATGGCGATCTGGGACCGGCCTGAGCTGCACCTCGATCCGCGGGTCCGCCGCGCCAGCTCGAACTGGCACCAGATGCCTCCGGACGAAGTCGAGCAGGGTCTGGCGAAGCTGAAGGCCGACCTGGAGAGCGGCCGCTGGGACGAGCGCAACGGTCACCTGCGCGAGGCGCCGCAGCTGGACGTCGGCCTGCGCCTTGTGACCGCCGAGCTCAACTAGACGGTCGGGCCCGGCGCTGCCGGAGGCGGCGGCGGAGTGGTGGGCGAAGGGGGCGCGGCGGGCTGGGCGCCCTGCTCGATCTCGCGCAGAGAGAAGTAGATGACAGCGGCGACGAGAGCGACGACCGGTGCCGTGATGGTCGAGCTGATCACGTTGAAGAGGATCAAAACCCCGATGCTTCCCGAGATCCCGCTGCCGATCGCACCGAGGATGCCCTGGACGACGGCGACGACGATGAAGACGATGACTATGACCCCGAAGACCTGCCAGCCGTTGCCGCGGACCAGCGCCCGGGAGCGACCGAAAGCGTCGATGGCGCCGCTGCGCTCGACTACGATCACCGGCGCGATCACCGACCAGATCGTCAGCAGGATCAGGCCGGGGACGATGAGGAGGAGAAAGCCGATCCCGATCCCGATCCCGGCCAAGATGCCGGCCCCGATCAGCGGCAGGATGACGGGACCCGTGGAGCGCACGAGGTCCTCGACGGACGAATCGCGGCGGCCGTCCTGGACGTCGTTGACCAGTCCCACGACCATCCCCTGGTAGAGCGTCCCGGCGACGACGCTGACCGCAAGCGCAAGCGGCACCAAGATGAGGCTGCCGGCGAGGATCGCGTTGATCACGGCGACGATCAGGAAGAGGCCGAACGCAACCGGCAGGAGCACACCCGCCTGCGAGCCGTAGATGGAAAAGGCCTGACTGAGGGTGCCGCCGACATCGAGCTTTCTGTTCATGGCGTCAGCTTCGACCCGGGCGGCCTCGACCCTTCCGGCGGGTGCAACAAAGCGGAGGGGGTGGGATTCGAACCCACGAGCGCCTTGCGACGCCAACGGTTTTCGAGACCGTCCCGTTCAACCACTCCGGCACCCCTCCAGGGAACTCGGCGCGGCGGCTGATTCTACGGAGGCGGCGACCCTACCCGTCGATGGGCCTAAAACAGGCCATATAGGCCCGTTTTAGGCCCATCGCCGAGATCGCGAGGCTCAAGGGGTCGATCGGCGCCGCCGATGGTGACTCGTGCAAGGCGATGGACAGACCCGCATCGGGCGGTGGTTCGACCGACACCCCGTGCCGCTGCGCGCGTTTGCGCTCAGCGCACTGATCTGGGGCGTCGGCTACCTGACCTGGAGGATCGGCTGGAGCTGGCAGGGCGCCAGTCCGGTTGCCTTCACGATGCTGATCGTGACCGAGATCTATGGCCTCTGGGCGCTCGCCACCCTGGCCTGGTACTCGTGGTCGCGGCCTCCTGCGGTACGCCCACCGACCACGCCGGGGCGCAAGGTCGACGTCTACGTCTGCACCTACGACGAGCCGATCGAGGTCGTTTCGGCGACGCTGGCCGGCTGCCGTGCGCTCACCTATCCGCACACGACTTATCTGCTCGATGACGGGCGTCGGCCCGAGATGGAGCAGTTGGCGAAGCTCGCCGGTGCCGAGCACATGACGCGCCCCGACAACTCCCACGCCAAGGCCGGAAACATCAACGCTGCCCTGCCCCGCACCGATGGCGAGCTGGTGCTGATGCTCGACGCCGACCACGTGCCGATGCCCGACGCGCTCGACGCGATGGTCGGCTACTTCGACGACGAGCGCGTCGCGCTGGTGCAGAGCCCGCACGACTTCTTCAACCACGACTCGGTCCAGCACTACGTCGTCGGCCGCCACGAGCAGTCGCTCTTCTACCGGGTCGTCTGCCCCGGCAAAGACCGCCACGGCGCCGCCTACTGGTGTGGCTCAGCCGCCGTGTTGCGGCGCCAGGCCCTGCTCGAGATCGGCGGCGTCGCCACCGAGACGATCGCCGAGGACTTCCACACGACGATCCGCCTGCTGCGCCACGACTGGACCAGCCGCTACCACGACGAGGTCCTCGTCCAGGGCCTCGCCCCGCACGACCTCGACGGCTACCTGCTGCAACGCGACCGCTGGGCGCGCGGCAACCTCGCCGTCTTCACCCTGCCCGAGTCCCCCCTGCGCGCCAATGAGCTGCGCCCCGTCCAGCGCCTCTCCTACTTCGTCAGCCTCGCCGCCTACCTGGCACCGCCGATGCGCCTGCTGCTGCTGGCGACGCTCGGCCTGGTCCTGTGGACCGGCGAGCTGCCGATGAAGATCAGCGTGGTGGCACTGGCGGCGCTCTGGCTGCCTTCGGTCAGCCTCAACCTGCTCTCCGGCTCGGCCCTGACCCGCGGCTACATGAAGATCGGCGAGACCGCCCATTACGAGCTGATGACGATGGAGATCTACACGCGGGCGCTGCGCTGCGTCTTCCGCCCCGGCCACACCGCCTTCAAAGTGACGCCGAAGCAGGGGGTCGACGGTGGCGGGATCGCCGCCGTGCGCAAGCTGCGCCTGGTGATCGTCGCCGGCGTCGTCCTTGCCGGCGGCACCGCCATGCGCCTGCTCGATCTCGCCGGCGTGGGGCCGCTACCCGACCTGCCCGGAATCGCCGCGGTGATCGTTCCGCTGCTCGGCCTGATCGAGCTGCGCCGCGTCCTGCACACCCTGCTCGCCGTCGGCAAACGCCAGCAGCGTCGCCAGGTCTACCGCTTCGAGGGCGAAGCCCCGGCGCACTGCTTCGCCGCCGGCGGCCACATCGGCGGCCACCTGGTCGACGCCAGCGCCGCCGGCGTCGGCCTGGTGCTCGACGCGCCGGTCGAGATCGGCGAACAGCCGGCCGTCTTGCTCGAACTGGAAGAGGCCGCCGGCGACCGCCACGAGGTCGCCGCCCAGGTCGAGGTCCGCTCCTGCCGTGAGGTCGACGGCCGCTACCTGGTCGGGGCGACTATCGAGGAGATGGACCCCTCCTCGCGGATGCGCCTGATGGAGTGGTGCTACGTCGTCTGCAGCCACGAGCGCCTGCGCGGCCACCGTCCCGCCGCCCCAGCTGCGCGCGAGGCGATCGTGATGCCGCTCGGCGCCACCCCGGTGCCAAGCATGAGGAAGGTCTCAGAAGCCGCTTAACCGCGGTTAATGCGGCGCGCTGAGACTGGCGCCGATGAGCGCCATGCGGCCCGGCGCCGCCCTCTTTCCGCTTCGCCTCTTCCTCGGCCTCACCTTCGTCTACGCCGGGGTGCAGAAGCTGACCGATCCCGGCTTCCTGCACCCGGGGGCGCCGACCTACATCGGCACTCAGCTTCACGCTTTCGCCGCCGGCACGCCGGGGGGCTTCCTGCTGCGCACCTTCGCCATCCCGCACGCCCAGCTGGCCGGGGTCGGGGTGGCGATCGCCGAGATCGTGATCGGCCTGCTGGCCGCCGCAGGGTTGCTGACGCGCGCCGCGGCGCTGGCGGGCCTCGGCCTCAACCTGGTCCTCTTCCTGACCGCGAGCTGGCACACGACGCCCTATTTCCTCGGCCCCGACATCGTCTTCGTCTTCGCCTGGCTGCCCTTCGTCCTCTGCGGCGCCGAGGGTCAGCCGGCGCTCGACAACATGCTCGAGCGCCCGCCCGAGTCGCTGACGCGCCGCACCCGCTTGCACCCGCCGGAGCCGGGCGGGGCGCCGCCAGCGTCCGAAGCGGCGATGACTCGCCGCGTGCTGGTTGCCGAGATCGCCGGCGCCGGATTGGCGATCGCCGGAATCTCGGCCCTGCTCAAGGGGCCCTTCACCGGCACGACGGCGACGGCACGATCGCTGAAGGGCGGCGGTAAGCCGAGCGGCGCGACGACCCCCTCGAGCTCGAAGCCGGCCACCGGCGGAGGCGGATCGGGCTCAAACGCAGTGCCGAACCTGCCCCAGGGGGCCGTCAAGCTGGGCCCAGCCAACCGCCTGCCGAAGGGCCAGGCCGCGACCTACAGCGACCCCGCCGACGGCTCGCCCGACATCCTGATCCGCGAGTCCGACGGCAGCCTGAAAGCGTTCAGTGCCATCTGCACCCACGCCGGCTGCACCGTCGGCTACGACGGCAGCGAGATCTACTGCCCCTGCCACGGCGGCACCTACAGCGCCGAAACCGGCGAAGTCACCGGCGGCCCGCCCCCGGCCCCCCTGAGTCCGAAGGAAGTGCTCGAACAGAACGGCCAGATCTACGCCGTGCCGAGCTGAACGGAGAGGGTGGGATTCGAACCCACGAGACGGGTTGACCCCGCCCACGCGATTTCCAGTCGCGCTCCTTAAGCCACTCGGACACCTCTCCGGGTCCTGCTCGAAGGGTATTGGCTTCGCTATCTGCGGGCGGCGAAGAACTCGCGCAGCAGCGTCGCGCACTCGTCCTCCATCACCCCGGCGATCACCCGCGGGCGGTGGTTGAGGGCGGGCTCGGCGAGGACGTCGAGGACGCTGCCGGCGGCACCGGCCTTGGGGTCGGGGGCGCCGTAGACGACCTCGGGGATGCGGGCGAGGACGATTGCGCCGGCGCACATCGCGCAGGGCTCGAGGGTCACGTAGAGGGTCGTGCCGGGGAGGCGCCAGCCGCCCAGTGCCTCGGCGGCGGCGCGGATCGCGAGGATCTCGGCGTGGGCGGTCGGGTCGCGGCGCAGTTCGCGCTCGTTGCCCGCAGC
>DAIRWC010000020.1:0-12898 GCA_036802505.1 Solirubrobacterales bacterium | reverse complement strand
GGCCGAGCCGAAGAACGCGCGTGAGGCGGTCGAGGCGGAGCTGCGCGAGGAGCTTGGCGGGCGGGGCTTCCGTGCCTCGCTTGAGCGCGAGGCGACCGAGGCCGGCGCCGTGGCCGAGTCTCGCAGCGGTCCGCGCCGCGACCTGACCGATCTGCCCACCTTCACGGTCGACCCCGCGACGGCGCGGGACTTCGACGACGCGGTCTCGGCCCGGCGCGAGGGCGAGACGACGCGGCTCTGGATTCACATCGCCGACGTCGCCGCGCACGTGCCGCCGGGCTCGCCACTCGACATCGAGGCATTGCGGCGGGCCAACAGCACCTACGCACCGGGCGCGGTCGAGCCGATGCTGCCGCACGCGCTCAGCGAGGAGGCCTGCAGCCTGGCGCCGGGAGTCGAACGACTGGCGGTGACGGCGGAGATCGAGCTCGACGCCGACGGGCACCTCGGCACCGCTGCCTTCTACCGCAGCCGCATCCGCTCCGACGCGCGGCTCGACTACGACGAACTGGACGTCGTCTTCTCGGGCCGGGCGGAAGCGCCGGCGGCGGTCGCCGAGTCGCTCGCGGTCGCCCGCGAGGCCGCCGCGGCGCTGGGCGAGCGGCGCGGCGCCACGAGCCTCGACGTCGAGTCCTTCGAGCCCGAGTTCCGCTTCGACTCGCGCGGCAACGTCGTCGCCGCGCACGGCGTCGCCCAGACCGAGTCCCACCGGCTGATCGAGCGGCTGATGATCCTCGCCAACGAGCAGGTGGCGCAGCTCCTCGAGCGCAAGCGCGTGCCGGCGATCTACCGGGTCCACGCCCGACCCGATCCGCCGCGGATCGAAAACCTGATCGCCAAGCTGCACGCGCTCGAGGTCCCGACGCCGCCGCTGCGCGGTACGCCTTCGCCGAGCCAGGCGGCCGAGCTGGCGGCGGAAGCGAGCCGGCTGGTGAGCAAGGAGGCGGCACGACGCGGGCACGGTCGCGCCGCGTATACATCGCTCGTGCTGCGTTCCCTCAAACAGGCCTCCTACAGCGAGCGCAACAGCGGTCATGCCGGGCTCGGCAGCGCGGCCTACTGCCACTTCACCTCGCCGATCCGGCGCTACCCGGACCTGGTCGTCCACCGCGCTCTGCTGGCGACGCTGGGGGAGGGCGAGCCGGCGCCGAGCGCCGCCGAGGCACGCGAGGTGGCCGCGCACTGCAGCGAGCGGGAGCGCGAGTCGATGCGGGTCGAGCGCCGCGCCGACGACATCTGCGCCGCCTTCCTGCTCGAGCGCGAGCTGCGCGAGCGCGGCGGCGATACCGCCTTCGAGGGCGAGGTCTCGGGTCTGATCCGCGCCGGTGCCTTCGTCGCCTTCCGCGGTGAGCTCGGCGACGTCTACGAGGGCTTCCTGCCTGCCCGCCGCCTTGGCGGTGCCGAGCGCTTCGAGCTGGACCAGAGCGAGACGGCGCTGGTCGGCCAGGATTCGAAGCGCAAGCTGCGGCTTGGCGATCCGATATCCGTCCAAGTGAGCGGAGTCGAAGCGGCGCGCGGGCGCGCCGACCTGGAGCCGGTGGGGGACTGAGCGATGGCTAAGAAGGGCAAGAAGAAGCGCGAGCCGGCCTCGGGCGACGTCGCCACCAACCGCCGCGCCCGGCACAAATTCGAGTGGATCGAGAGGGTCGAGGCCGGCATGGTGCTGCGCGGTTCCGAGGTCAAGTCGCTGCGCAACGGCAAGGCGCAGATGACCGATGCCTACGCGGTCATAAACGACGGTGAGGTCTGGCTGCGCAACCTCCATATCCCTCCGTACGAGCCGGCCAGCCGCGAGAACCACGAGCCGGAGCGACCGCGCAAGCTGCTCCTGCACAAAGCCGAGATCGAGCGCCTCGTCGGCAAAACCGCCGAGCGTGGGCTGACCCTGATCCCGACCCGGATCTACTTCAAAGGTGCGCGGGCGAAGGTCGAGCTGGCGCTGGCAACGGGCAAGGAGGGGCGCGACCGGCGTCGCGAGATCGCGGACCGTGACGTGCGGCGCGAGGTCGAGCGGGAATTCAAGGGCCGGATGAGGTAGCGTCGAACTTTAGATGGTCGACTCCACGACCCCGCACGCCTGGATGACGCCCGTGGTGCGGCGCATCTCTGCGTCCTCGGGTTTGCCTTTGCAACCAGCAAAGGCTGCACCCTGCGTCCTTGACCTGCTTGACCACGCGCGCCCCCAGTCGCACGCGGTCGTGGAGTCGACCATCTAGCATGATCATGGCCAACTTCGTCAGCGACCATGTCGAGTACCTCGTCGCCGGTCTGGTGGTGGCGATCTTGCTTCTCCTCCTGGTGATCAGCGTCGTGCAGCGGCGCAGCAAGGAGAAGGAGAAAAAGGCCCCGGCCCCAGGGTCGGTCCCAGCGCCCGCTGCGCCACTGCCCCCGCCGGGCGCGCCGCAGGCCCAGGCCCCGAAAGCGGCGACTGCACCGCCACCGCCGCCATCGGGCAAACCGCTGAGCGGCAAGGAGAAGCGCAAGCAGGCCCGCCTGCAGCAGCGCACCGCTCGGGCCGAGCACCGCAAGCGCAGCCAGGAAGAAGCGAAGCGGCGCCGCGAGGAGCGGGCGAAAAAGCGAGCCGAACGTCGTGGCAAGCCGAGCGGGGGAAGCAGGCGCGGGCGTCGCGGCAAGAAGGAGGCGGCGAAAGCCGAACGCGAGCTCGCCGCCGCCCGTGCCGCCCAGGAGCGGGCGCTGTTCGAGCAGGAGAGCGCAGCTACCGCTCAGCAGCCACTGGCTCCGCCGGTGCAGCCATTTGCCCAACCGCAGCCTCAGGCCGTCCCGCCTCCCGTCGCCGGGGCCCCGCCGTTGCCACCGTCGTCCGTCCCACCGATGCCGCCCGCCGTACCGCCACCCCCACCGGCCGTGCCTGCACAGGCGCCGCCGCCGCAGGGCGCGCCGCCCCCGGCGCCAGGCGGATACGACCCAGCCGTTGCCGAACGGCGCGTTCAGGACAAGGTGGCCGAAATCCAGCGTGAGGAGGAGCGGATCCGCTCCGAGGCGGACCGGCGCATCGAGGAGGCAGAGCGACTCCAGCGCGAGGCCGAGGCAAGGCGAGTACAAGCCGAGACCGGGCAGACGACGCAGAGCATGGCTGCGGTTCCGCCGCCGCCCCCGGCGACGCCGGGGGCCGATCTGCAGACGGCCGAACAGCAGCTGCAGCAAGGACGCGAAGCGCAGGAGCGCTCGCTCGCCGAAGCGCAGGAGCGCCTGCGCCAGATCGAGGAGCGGACCAAAGCGGCGGAACGGCGCGCAGCTGAGGCCGAGCGCCTTTCGCAGCTGAAAGCGCAGGAAGCCGAGCGCCAGCAGCGCCTGCGTGAGATCGAGGAAAGCGTCGCCGAGGCCGAGGAGCACGCCCGCGAGGCCGAGCGCCGTGCCGACGCCGCGGAGCAGGCCGTGCTCGGCTCGGTGCAGGGTGGGGGAGCGGTCTCGTTGAACCCTCAACCCCTGCCACCGGAACCTCCCGTCGAGCGCTCACCGCAGCTGGACACTCCCCAACCGCCGCCGGTGCCGACGCCTCAGCCACCGACCCCTATGCCTCCTCCGCCCGCGCCGGACCCCCAGCCGGGCCCGCCACCGGTACCACCGCAGCCTGAGCCCCAGCCAGGTCCGCCGCCTCCGCCTTCCCCTCCGCCGGCGCCGCCCGTCGCGGCAGGGACCGGCGAGACGATCGAACTCAACAACATCAGCTTCGAGCAGCTCAGGGCCCAGGGACTATCGGTGACCCAGGCTACTCGCCTGCTCGCCCACCGCGAGCGGGTCGGACGTTTTCAGTCGGTCGACGAACTGGACGAGATCCCGGGGTTGCCGCGTGAGTTTGCCGAAGATTTGAAGAGGCGCTCGCAGGTCTAGGTACGGCGGCACCGGTGGCCTTCCGCCGATGCCTGTGTTCGCTTCGCTGACGCTCCGCTCACTATGTTGGAGCCGCTTCGCGGCTTGAATCACTCGCCGGTGCGCCGCTTCGCGAGGCATCGGCGGAAGGCCACCGGTGCCGCTCAGGCTTCGTACTTCTCGATGAGCTTGAGCCAGATCTCCGAGCGCGTGGGGTAGGCGGCTACTGCGTGGCGTAGTTGCTTGAGGGGGACCTGGCCCACGATGGCCACAGTGGCTGCGTGTAGGAAGTCCGCCGTCTCGAAGCCGGTGAAGGTGGCGCCTACGATCGTTTGCTTGCTCTGGTCGATGACCAGGCGGGAGGTGCCGCCGGTGTTCTTGCCGTAGAAGCTTGCGCCCGCCGTGCCGTCGGTGGGGACGTCGACGGCGCGAGCGTCGATGCCTGCCTCTTCGGCCTGGGCGAGCGTTTTGCCCGCTGCGGCTACCTGGGGGTCGGTGAAGGTGACTCGGGGAGTGCCGATGGCTTCGGCGATCGCCTCGACCTCGTGGCCGAGCACATTCTCCGCTGCGACCCAGGCCTGGTACTTGCCCATGTGGGTGAAAAGGGCGCGGCCGCTGACGTCGCCGACGGCGTAGAGCCACTCGCGACCGCTGACTCGTAGGCGGTCGTCGGTGTCGAGGAACCCGTGCTCGCCCGGCTCTACCCCGACGGACTCGAGGCCGATCTGCGCGGTGCGGGGGACGCGCCCGACCGCGACGAGCAGCTCCTCCGCCTCCACACGGGCGCCGTCGTTCAGCTCGACCGCGACTCCGCCGCCGTCTGAAGTGACCCGCTCGGCGAGCACGCCGGTGTGCACGTCGATTCCGTAGGAGTCGCGCAGCGACGCGGCGACCTGCTCGCCGGCGAAGGGCTCCTCGCGCGACAGCAGCCGCTCTCCGCCCTCGATCAGGGTGACCTCGGTGCCGAGGGTCGACCACGCCTGCGCCAGCTCGGACCCGACCGGACCGCCGCCGAGCACGATCATGCTCTCCGGCACCCGCTTGGAGGTCGTCGCGTCGCGGTTGTTCCAGGTCCGGACCGAGTCGAGGCCGTCGATCGGCGGCATCGCTGCGCTGCTTCCGGTCGCCACGACCACGGCCTGCCGAGCGGTCAGCGCCTCCTCGCCGACGACGACACGGCGCTCGCCGTCGAGTCGTCCCTCACCGCGAAACAGCTCGATGCCGCGTTCCTCCAGCCAGGGCAGCTGTCCGGAGTCGTCGAGGTCGTGGATCACCTCGTCGCGGCGGTCGAGAACCGCCTGCGGGTCGAGCTCCCCGGTCACAGCGCTGTTGACTCCAGGCACGCGGCGGGCCTCGGCCAGCAGCTCGCCGGGGCGCAGCAGAGCCTTCGACGGCATGCAGGCGTAGTAGGAGCATTCGCCGCCGACCAGGTGGCTCTCGACGATCGCCACCGAGAGCCCGCCGTCGGCCAGGCGGCCCGCGCAGACCTCGCCCGGCGCGCCGGCGCCGATCACGATCGCGTCGAATTCTTTCGTGCTCATTTGGTCATCCCTACCCGGCACCGTACAATCGATGCCACATAGCACGGGGGCGACAGGCTTCGATCTGGTCGATCCGTGCGAACGGTTGCAGGTCGAGGTTGCCGGAGGCCTCGTTAAACCCCGGCACCAACCAATACGTGCGGACCATGAGTTCGCCCTCGCTGCCTAGTTAAATCTAGGTGAGTGAGAGTCGGCCCTCTCCCGCCCGCGGAGGGGGGCACCGGCTTCAATTGCGGGCTTACCCAGGCGGATCGCCCCGTCCGCAAGGGGACATTTCAGAGGGCTTTATCTCCCGCAGTGCCCGCCGGCGCGGACCCCGGGAGACGAGAATCAAGCGCCGGCTAAACCTGTAGAAACCTTCGCGCTACGGCCAGAGACGCCGGTTCAATTCCGGCCGCCTCCACTGACGCAGACAACATCAATGATGATCGTGGGGATAAAGCGCGCGGTCGCGCAGGACCATGTATGCGGTCCCGGCGATCAAAATCGTCGGCACGAGAATCACCGGTGGGGCGCCGAAGAAGAAGACCGCGATCCCGACAAGGGCCGATGTCACCGATCCGACGATCAGCGAGCTGGATGGCATTTCGACGAACCTGTTCACTGCGTCCATCCCATGATCATAAGAGCGACGACTGCGGCTGGGACTCCGACACCGAAGCCCACGCCCATTCCCTGGTTGATCCTTTCGGCAACGACGATCCGCGATGAGTTCCGCAAAAGCGCGGCAAAGGCCTCGAAACCACTGAAGTAGGCCATCACCCCACCGAGCACGGCGAAGGCCGCGATGATTGCTTCGAGAAGCGCCCGCACGCTGTCGGCGTCGGTTGGAGCCATGCCCCCACCGTAGGTGGCCGCGACGCGCGGGTGGTGCGCAGGATCGAAAAATTCAGCTACGAATTCGTCGCGATTGACGCGCTGAGCCGGGTGGGGTGCTGAGGCCACTCACACCCCGACGTGCAAGCGGCCGATTGCATTCCGTCGCGCCTGGTTCAAATGCAGTCCGGTCAAGCCCACTGACGCAGACAAAATCTTGCAACTGATGTCTTTCTCGACGCTGTGCACGAGCCGTGCTGAATCGTGTATGGTGACCAAATGGCAGCGTCTGCGAAGCGCATCAACGTGACCCTCGACGACGAACACGCGGGGAAGCTCGCGCGGCTCGCCGAGCGCACTCATGTGCAGGAGGGGACTCTTGCCCGTTCGCTTCTCGCTACGGCGCTCGACGACGCAGACCCGGATGCCGCTCGCATCACGGAGATTCTCGACGCGATTCCCGGCGCTTGGGAGCGGACGCAGGAGGGCTTGGCCCAGGCGGCCCGCGGCGAAGGGACGCCGCTCGACAAGCTGGCCTGAGTGGCGCAGGTAGTCGTCACCCCGCGCGGGCAGCGGGACGTGGACGAGGCGATCTCCACGCTCAATCTGCCCGACGACGCCTGGACCCGAATCGGACGCTCGCTGAGGGGGCTGGAAGCCTTCCCGCTCGCCGGCCCGGAGTTGGCCGGCCGGTGGACGCCCGTCCGGTTCGTGATCGGGCCTTGGTCTTGGATGATCTTGCTCTACCGCTACGAGGAATCGTCTGACCGGGTCTACGTGGTCGCGATGCACGACGGCCGGTCCGCGGCCTCAGCGACGGCCGGGAAACCGTCCGAGCGAGTCCACTGAACATGAATCGATACGTCGCCTTCCTGCGGGGGATGAATCTGGGCAACCGCCGGATCGCCAACGACGATCTTCGCTCCCATTTCGAGGCGTTGGGGTGCGAGGATGTCGCGACCTTCCGGGCCAGCGGCAACGTGGTCTTCTCGGTGGATCGTGAGTCGTCGGCGAAGCTGGCCGTGCGGCTCGAAGACGGCCTCGCCGAGGCGCTCGGCTACGCGGTGCCGGTCTTCCTGCGCTCGGCGCAGGAATTGCTCGCGATCGCTGCGTATGAGCCATTCGATGCCGAGTCTCTCGACGCCTCGACCGGCAAGTTCCAGGTGGCGCTGCTGACGAAGAAGCCGACGGCGAAGGCGCGGAAAAGCGCGCTCGCGCTCTCGACCGAGGCCGACCGCCTGGCGGTGGAAGGTCGCGAGCTCTGCTGGCTGCCGCAGGGAGGCATGTCCGATTCCGACCTCGACCTGAAGGCCCTCGCCACGATTCTCGGTTCGATGACGATCAGGACCAAGGGAACGATCGACCAGATCGCCGCCAAGCACTTCGGCTAGTCGTTCGGGGCTCTATCCGCGATGGCCGAGGTTACGCATTGCCCGCAGGCGCAACTGCATATATAGCGTCGCGCCGGTCCAACCGATTGGGACCAGGATCCAAGGGGGTGCGCCGAAGAAGAAAACGGCGATGAGGACGATCACTGCCATCGCCGTGCCGACGGCAAATGCGCCGCGTCGAGCCAGTGCAAGTCGTTCCATCAACTCCACACCATGATGATAAATGCGATGACCGACAGAGGCGCAAACGTTTCGAATCCGGAGCCGACCCCTTCGTTGATGTTGTGTGCCACCACCTCTGGTGAGAAGTCCTGTGCGAGGGCTTGGGCGGCGCGGAAGCCGCTGGCATACGCCATGCCTCCGCCGAGGACCGAGAAGGCAGCGATGAACGCTTCGAGGATCTGTCTCGCGGCACTTGGATCAACCGGAACCATGCCGCCACCGTACGTGGCCTCGACGCGCGAGTGGCGCGCGAAATGAAAATTCTTCGCTACGACTTCGTCGCGATTGACGCGGAGAGCTCGGGTGGGGTGTTGAGCGTCTAGAAAACGACGCAGTAGCGCTCGGTCAGCTTCAGCAGGGTGGCCAGCTCCTCCTCGCTTGCGTCGGCGTCAAGGATGCGAGAAGCCGGGGTCCCCAGCCGGAAACCCGCGTCGGTTTCCGGCAGAGGGGGATATGAGCTTCCGCGAGCGATTCGACGCGGGTTCCGGAGGGGACGCCCGACCCCTGACACCCATATAGGGTCAGCCCGTGGGCGACATCTTCCTTCTCGCATTCCTCGCTGCGCTCTACCCGAGCCTGCTTGCCGCTACGACGGTGATGCTGCTGCTTCCGCACCCGAAGCGGCTCCTGCTCGGCTACCTGTGCGGCGCGGCGATGACCAGCGTCACGCTCGGCCTCGTCATCGTCTTCGCCCTGCGCCACGCCGGTCTGACGAAGACCACCCAGGTCACGCTCGGGCCCGGCGAGGACATAGCCCTCGGTTGCCTGGCGCTCGCGATCGCTTTCGTGCTTCGTTCGGGCCGCGACCGGAAGCTGGTCGAGCGACGGCACGAGCGCAAAGCGGCAAAGGGCAAGGACAAGGCGGGGCCGCCACGCTGGCAGCAGGCGCTCGGCCGCGGCTCGGCCAAGACCACCTTCGTCGTCGGCGCCCTTCTCACCCTGCCGGGCGCGACCTACATCACCGCTCTCTACCGGATCTCCGACGAGAACCTCGCCGACCCGCTCACCGTCCTCACCGTGCTCGCCTTCAACGCGATCATGCTGATGCTGCTCGAGATCCCCCTCCTCGCCTACACCTTCGCCCCCGATTGGACCCCAAAGGCAATCGAGCGCGCCAAGCACAGACTCAGCGAACGAGGCCGCATCTGGGGTATCCGTGTAGCAGCAACCTTAGGCCTACTGATGATCGCCCGCGGCGTCTTAGCCCTGCTCTCGTGAGAGCCCACCCCGGTAGGGCTGAAACGTCTTGTACTTTTTCGCTGAGGCCCCCGGGCGCCAGCCCCCAAGCGATACACCGAAAAAGTTAAGTGAAAGCCCTACCGGGGTGGGCTCCAGGCCGACTCTCGTAACGTAAGCCCGATGGCAATCGCGACCGCAACCTCGCTCGACGTCCACATGGGCGGCAAGCTGCTCTTCGAAGGCGTCTCCTTCAAGCTCGAGCCGCGCGAGCGGATGACGCTCTCCGGTCGCAACGGCGCCGGCAAGTCGACCCTGCTGCGCATGCTCGCGGGCGAGCTCGCCCCGGACGCCGGCAGCCTGGTCCTGCAGAAAGGCGCTCGCGTCGCCCTGCACGACCAGCGCCCGCCGCGCGAAACAGAGATCTCGCTCGGCGAGTACGTCTTCTCCGGCCGCGCCGAGATGCTCGAAACGGAGGCTGAGCTGGAGCGGCTGGAGGCGGCGATGTCGGCCGGCGAAACCGGCGAGGAGACGCTGAACGCCTATTCCGCCGCTCAGCAGCGCTTGGATCACGGCGGCGGCTATCGCTGGCGCGACGGCGTCCTTTCCGTGCTGCGCGGTCTCGGCTTCGGCGGCGAGCAGGCCGAGCGCTCGCTGACGACCTTCTCCGGCGGCGAGCTGACCCGCGCCTCGCTGGCGAGGGCGCTGGCGACCCGGCCGGACCTGCTGCTGCTCGACGAGCCGACCAACCACCTCGACATCCCCTCGCTGGAGTGGCTGGAGCGCTACCTGCGCGACCTCGATGCCGCCGTCGTCCTCGTCGCCCACGACCGCTGGTTCCTCGAGGCGGTCGGCACCTCGGTGCTGGAGCTGGAGGCGCAGCGGGCGCGCTTCTTCGCCGGGCCCTGGCACGCCTGGCGCAAGGAGCAGGCGGCGCGCGAGATCGCCCGCGGCAAGGCGATCGAGCGCCAGGAGGCAGAGATCGAGCGCATGGAGCGCTTCGTCGAGCGCTTCCGCTACAAGGCGACCAAGGCGCGGCAGGCGCAGTCGCGGTTGAAACAGATCGACAAGATCAAGCGCGACGGGGTCGCGGCGGAGCAGCGCGACCGCCGCAACCTGCGCTTCTCCTTCGTCCAGCCCGAGCGCCCGGGCCGGACCGTGCTCAAGCTGGTCGGGGCGCGGATCGAGGTGCCCGGCAGGACCCTGCTCGCCGATGCCCGCCTGGAAGTCGAGCGCGGCGAGCACGTCGTCCTCGTCGGCCCCAACGGCGCCGGCAAGACGACCCTGATCGAGACCCTCGCCGAGCGGCGCGAGCCCGCCGCCGGCTCGGTCCGGCTGGGCCACAACGTCAAGGTCGGCTATCTCTCCCAGCACGCCGACACGGCGGCGGGGGAGGGGACCGTGCTCGACGCGGCGCAGCGCCAGACCGGGCTCAGCGGCCAGAAGGCCCGCGACCTGCTTGGCAACTTCCTCTTCTCCGGCGCCGACGCGCAGAAGCAGCTCAGCGACATCTCCGGCGGCGAGCAGCGGCGGCTCTCGCTGGCAATCCTGGTCGCTTCGGGCGCCAACGTGCTGATCCTCGACGAGCCCACCAACCACCTCGACATCGAGAGCCGCGAGGCGCTCGAGGACGCCCTCTCGGCCTTCGAAGGGGCGGTCGTCCTCGTCTCCCACGACCGCGCCCTGCTCGAGGCCGTCGGCACCCGCACGCTCGTCTGCGAGGACGGTGCGCTGAGCAGCTACCCGACGGGCTGGGCCACCTACCAGCGCGAGCGCGACGAAAAGGAAGCCGCCGGCGAGACGGCGGCGCAGGCGGCCAAGCCGCCCCCGGCGGCGACCAACCGCAACGTCGGCCGCGCGGCGAAGAAAGCGGCGCGGAAAGCGGGCCGCCTCGCCGAGCGGATCGAGCAGGCGGAGACCGAGCTGCGCAAGCTGGAGGAGGAGCTCGCCGACCCGGCAGCCTGGTCGAGCCCGGGTCGCGCCGAGCGGGCCGAAGCACGGCATGTCGCGGCGAAGCGGGCGGTCGCCGAGCTGACCGAGCAGTGGGAGGTTGCCGAAGCCGAGGTCGAGGAAGTCTCTAGCTCAACGGCCGATCGAGCCTGACCAGCGTTCCCTTGCCGGGGGCCATGGTGATGTTGCGGACCTTGACCTTTTCCGGCTTCTCGTTGGGGGCGCTGAGCTCGGCCCGCTCGAGGATCGCGCGCAGCACGATCCGCATCTCGTACTCGGCGAAGGCGGCGCCGATGCAGCGCCGCACGCCGCCGCCGAAGGGGATCCAGGCGTAGGTGTCGGGCTTGCCGTCGAGGAAACGCTCGGGGCGGAACTCCTCCGGGTTTGGGAAGAGGTCCTCGCGATAGTGCAGCGCGGCGATCGCGGCCATCACGAAGGTCCCGGTGGGCAGCTCGTAGGCGCCGATCTGCAGCGGCGCGGTCAGCCTGCGCGCCACGTCGGCGAGCACCGGTCGCACCCGCAGCGTCTCCTTGATCGTCGCGTCGAGGTAGGCGTCCCCGCCGGCCGCGACCGAGTCGCGCAGCCGCGCGAGCACCGGGGGATTGCGCAGCAGCCGCTCGATCGCCCAGGCGAGGCCGGTGGCCGTCGTCTCGTGCCCGGCGGCGAGGATCGTGACCAGCTCGTCGCGCAGTTCGGCGTCGCTCATCGGGCTGCCGTCGTCGTGGCGGGCTGCCATCAGCAGCGAGAGCACGTCGTGTGCCTCCGCGTCTCCGCGGCTGTGCTCGGCCCGGCGCAGGGCGATCTCCTCGTAGATGAAGGCATCGAGCTCCGCGCGGGCGGCCATAAAGCGCGACCAGGGGCTCCAGCGCCCGAGGTTGCGGCGCAGCGGCGGGAACGCGGTGACCAGCGTGAGGCGCCCGGCGAAGTTCTCGATCAGGTGCTCGAAGCGGCCCAGGCGCCGCTCGTCGTGGACGCCGAAGACGGCCCGCATGATCACCGTCAGGGTGATCCGCTGGGTATGGCGCCGCAGCGCGAACGGCTCGCCGACCGGCCAGCTCTCCATCTCGCCCATGGTGACCTCGCGAATCAGCTCGCCGTAGCGCTCGATCCGCTCGCCGTGGAAGGGGGGAAGCAGCAGCTTGCGCTGGCGCATGTGCGGCCCCTCGTCGAGGGTGAGGACCGAGTTCGGGCCCAGCGCCGGCTCGAGCACGGTCGCGTTCGCCTCGCCGGCGTGCGCCTGCTCGGCAGAGGTGGTGAAGAGCCGTTTGACCAGGGCCGGCTCGGCGACGTAGACGAGCCGTCCGTAGAAAGGAAACGAGACGGTGAAGATGTCTCCGTAGCGGCGCTGGAAGCGGATCAGGAAACCGAGCGGGTCGCGTGCGTAGAGGCCGACCTGCGCGATCGCCGGCAGCCTGGTTCCCGGTGGGAACGCGGCGGTCGCGGCCACCGCGGGACGTGGGAGGGTCGCCTGCTCCATCGGCCTCAACCATACAAAACTGGCTGGCCAGCCAATCCGCTCGCGCGTCTGAGCGTCTCAGCGACTCAACTCGAGGCGATCGCATCGTCCAGAGGCGCCGGTCGGCCGAGGTGAAATCCCTGGCCGAAGCGGATCCCCAGGTCGCTGAGCATCTCCACCCCGTCGGCATTTTCGATCCCCTCGGCGACGATGCGCACCCCGATGCTCTCGGTGAAGGCGACCAGAGCCCTGACCAGAGCCTGGGCGACTTCGTCGCGGCCGATCCGCTCGGTCAGCGAGGTGTCCAGCTTGATCCACTCGGGTTTGATCTTGAGAATGTGCTGAAGGCTGGCGTAGCCGGCGCCGAAGTCGTCGATCGCCACCTGACCGCCGGCCTTGCGCAGCGAGGCGAGCTTCAATCTCACCTCCTCGTAGTCGTCCACCCGGAGGTGCTCGGTGATCTCGACGGCGACGCGGTCGACCTTGTTGCCCAGGCAGGGCAGGAACCCCTGTGT
>DAIRWC010000019.1:0-13031 GCA_036802505.1 Solirubrobacterales bacterium | reverse complement strand
CTTCTGGATCGCGTCGAAGATCGTCAGCGAGCCGCCGCCGGCGCCGATCACGAGGCCGAGGTTGCCCCCGAAGCCGTGGTCCTTGCCCTGGATCACGCCGCGGTGGTCGGCGGCGTCGATCGCGGCGACGTTGCGCTCGAAGGCGGAGGGCTCGTAGGTCTCGCGGGTGTCGTGCTCGGCGATCCCGAGCTGCTTGCGGAGCAGGTCCTTCTGTCGTCCGACCGCCTCGGCCTCCATCTCCATGTGGGCGTCGAGGGCGACGAAGCTGCCGTCGGTCAGCTCGGCCAGCGGGTTGATCTCGGCCAGCGTCATGTCGTAGTCGCGGAAGAGACGGGCGAGCTTGGCGAGGATCGGCGTGGCGCGGTTCAGCTGCGAGCCCGTCACCCCGGTGGCGGCGATCGCTTGCTTAGCCTCGAAGTCGGGGATCGGCATCAGGTTGGTGACGTGGCCGCGGCCGACGTGGTCGGGGTGGCTCTCGGCGACCTCCTCGATGTCGATCCCGCCCATGTCGCTGAACAGCATCAGCGGGCGCTTCGCGGTGCCGTCCCAGACGACGCTCGCTTAGTACTCCTGCTTGACCTCGGCTTTGGGATCGACGAGGACGCCGCGCGGCATGTGACCGTTGATCTCGAGCTTGAGGATCGCCTCGGCGTGCTCGGCGGCCTCATCGGGCGTGTCGGCGAACTTGACGCCGCCGGCCTTCATCCGGCCGCCGCTCAGCACCTGCGACTTGATCACCGTCGGCCCGCCGATCTCTTCGGCGGCCTTGCGGGCCTCGTCGGCGGTCTGGCAGAAGCCGTACTTGGTGACGGGGATTCCCGCCAGCTCGACGATCTTGCGTGCCTCGTACTCGTAGAAGCGCATTGCGGCGCGGAACCCTATCCAACCTGGGCGCGAACCCAAGTCCGCCGTAGTTCGGCGCCCAGCTCGGCGGTGACGTTCCCGCCGCCGGCGAGGGCAGTTCCGTCGATCGCGCCGACCGGCTCGATGCCCCGTACGGAGCCGGTCAGGAAGACCTCGTCGGCGACCACGAGGTCGTCGAGAGAGAGGCCGGCCTCGCGGGCCTCGATGCCGAGCTCGCCGGCGAGCTCGATCGTCCGCATGCGTGTGACGCCGGGCAGGATGCGGCCGTCGAGCGGGGGAGTCAGCAGGGCGCCGTCACGCACGGCGAAAACGTTGGCCCGCGAGGCCTCGAGCACCGAGCCGCGCTCATCGACGAGGAGAGGAAGCGTGCCTTCGGGCAGAGTGGCTTGTGCTTCGTCGAGCAGCGCTCGGTCGACCCACTTGTGTGGCCCCAAGCCGCCGGCGAGCCGCAGACTGCGAAGCGAGACCGCCCGGGTGGACGATTGACCCCCGTTATCGGGGGCAAAGTGTCCATTCGTCGGCCGGCACTCCGTCGTCGCGGCCAGCCGGCCGTCCGCGCCGGGCGCCACGGCGATTCGCAGCACACCCGTAGGCATGCTCGGCACCTCCAAGACCGGGTGCGTTTGCCGGGGGAAGAGCTCGTCCAGGCTGGCCTCGAGGCGGGCCAGGTGGGCGTCGAGCTCGACCGGACGGCCGTCGATGACGAGCAGGGTCTCGAAAACGCCGTGGCGGGGATCGGGCACGCGGCCATTGTGGCAACCTCGCGCGGGTTGAAGACGCTGCTGATCGACAACTACGACTCCTTCACCTACAACCTCTTCCAGCTGCTGGCGGAGGTGAACGAGGAGGAGCCGCTTGTGGTCCGCAACGACGAGGCGGGCTGGGAGGAGCTGTCGGAGCTGGAGTTCGACAACGTCGTCATCTCGCCGGGGCCTGGGAGGCCTGACCGGGCTGAGGACTTCGGCATCTGCGCCGAGCTCATCCGCAACGCAGCTGTTCCGCTGCTCGGCGTCTGCCTCGGGCACCAGGGACTCGGTGTGCTCTGCGGCGCAGAGATCGTGCCAGCGCCGGAACCAGTCCACGGCCGCCTCAGCGCGATCCTGCACGACGACGCACCGCTCTTCGTCGGCATCCCCCGCGAGTTCCAGGCGGTCCGCTACCACTCGCTCTGCGTCGAGCAACCGCTGCCGCAGGAGCTACGGGGAATTGCCTGGACAAGTGACGGCGTGCTGATGGCTGTCGAACACCGAGACCGGCCGCTCTGGGGCGTGCAGTTCCACCCTGAGTCGGTTTGCACAGAGCATGGGCGGCAGCTGCTCGTCAACTTCCACGACCTCAGCGAGCGATTTCCGCGACGCGCTCCGGGCGCATCGCGAGAGAGCCGTCGGGGTGTCCCCCTCGCACAGCGGCGTCCTGTTTTTCGCCCCGGCGGAATCAGCGTGGCCGCGCTCGGCGTCCCTGGCGAAAAACCCAGCAAGCGAGGGGGACACCCCGACGGCTCTCCCCTGCGACTCGCCGTGAAACGCCTCGAACGGCTAGTCGATCCCGAGCAGGCGTTTGTGAGCTTGTACGGGGAGAGCGAGAACGCCTTTTGGCTGGACAGCAGCAGGGTGGGGGATGGGGTGCGCTTCTCGTTCATGGGGGACGACGGTGGGCCACTGGGGACCACGGTCGGGTACGACGTCAGCACCGGCGAGGTCAAGGTCGAGCGTGACGGGGAGGTCGAGATCCGCCGCGAATCGATCTTCGAGTACCTCGCTCGCGAGCTTGAGGCCCCGGCGCCCGACGGGCCGGAGTTGCCGTTCGAGTTCGACTGCGGCTTTGCCGGCTGGTTGGGCTATGAGCTGAAGGCCGAGTGCGGGGGGGACGCAGCGCACGAGTCGTCGTTGCCCGACGCCGCCTTCGTCTTCGCCGACCGGATGATCGCCTTCGACCATGCCGCGGAACACACCTACCTGCTCTGCCTGGCCGACTCCGGCGAAGAGACTGAGGCGGAAGAGTGGCTCGCGGCAACCGCGCGGCGGCTCGACTCGTTGCCGCCCGGGGCGCCTTACTGGCGCTATGCGACAGAAACGCGCCCCGCGAGTCCTGGTGATCCGCGCCTGGTCCGGGCGCACGAGCGTTACTTGGAAGAGATTGCCGAGTGCAAGCGGCTGCTCGCCGAAGGCGAGACCTATGAGGTCTGTCTCACCAACGCGGTGCTCGCCGACGCGAGTCCCGACCCGCTGACGCTCTACCGGACCCTCCGCAGGGTCAACCCGGCGCCGTTTTCCTCGTTCGTGCGATTCGGCGATGCCGCTGTGCTCAGCTCCTCGCCCGAGCGTTTCCTGCGCGTCGGCCGAGACCGCTGGGTCGAGGCGAAGCCGATCAAGGGGACGAGCCGCCGCGGGGCGAGCGCTGCCGAGGACGTGCGCCTCGCCGAGCGACTGCGCGGCGACGAAAAGAACAGGGCGGAGAACCTGATGATCGCCGACCTGCTGCGCAACGATCTTGGCTCGGTCTGCGAGGTCGGCACCGTGCATGTGCCCCACCTGATGCAGGTCGAGACTTACGAGACGGTGCACCAGCTGGTCACCACGGTGCGCGGCCTGCTGCGCGAGGGGCTCGATCCTCCGGACTGCGTCCGCGCCTGCTTCCCGCCGGGCTCGATGACCGGCGCCCCAAAGCGGCGCACGATGCGGATCATCGATGCGCTCGAGGGCGAAGCGCGCGGCGTCTACTCGGGCGCGATCGGCTACTTCGGCCTCGGCGGCGGCTGCGACCTCAGCGTCGCGATCAGGACGATCGTCAGCGATGGCGAGACGACCAGGATCGGCGCCGGCGGCGCGATCGTCACCCAGTCGGACCCCGAGGAGGAGTTCGCGGAGATGTTGCTGAAGGCGGGCGCCCCGATGCGCGCGGTCAATTCCCGCGCCGACCTTTCAGGCGCCTCGGACGCCTCGCCCGCTACAGCCGGGTCAGGCTCGCCGCGTCGATCTCCCGCGTGACGCCGCGGAAGTCGACCGTCAGCGGCGCCGTGGAGACGACCGCGCTGTAGTCGATTCCAGGATGCGCGGTGACGATCGCCGCCAGGTCGGTCGAGGCAAGGCCCTCGTCGAGGCCCACCGAGCGGAGGTCGAACTCGGCGAGCTCGGGCACAAACGGGTCGTGATAGGAGACCACCGCGCCCAGCTCGCGCAGCATGCCGACGATCTCCAGCGCAGGCGACTCGCGGATGTCGCCGACCCCGGCCTTGTAGCTGACGCCGAGCAGCAGGACCCGAGAGCCCTTGACCGCCTTCTCGGCCTCGTTGAGCACGCGCGCGATCCGGTCCACGCAGTAGGCGGGCTGGGCCCGGTTGACCTTGCCGGCGAGCTCGATGAACTCGGGATAGAAGTCGTGCTCGCGTGCCTTGAAGGCGAGGTAGAAGGGATCGACCGGCAGGCAGTGGCCGCCCATGCCGGGGCCGGGATCGAAGCGCATGAAGCCGAAGGGCTTGGTGTCCGCCGCTTCGATCACCTCCCAGATATCGATGCCGAGTCGGTCGCAGAGCTGGGAGAGCTCGTTGACCAGGGCGATGTTGACCGAGCGGAAGATGTTCTCGAGCAGCTTCGCCAGCTCCGCCGCCTCGGGGGTCGAGAGGACGACGACCTCGTCGCAGACCAGCTCGTAGAGCTCCCGAGCCCGCTCCGCGGAGGCCGGCGTGATGCCGCCGACCAGCTTGGGCGTGCTGCGCACGGTGTAGTCGGTGCGCCCCGGGTCGATCCGCTCGGGCGAGAAGGCGAGGTGGAAGTCGCGGCCGACGGAGAGCCCCGACCCCTGCTCGAGGATCGGCTGCAGGCGCTCGCGCGTCGTCCCCGGGTAGGTGGTCGACTCCAGTACGACCAGCTGATCCGGCTGCAGGACGCCGGCGAGCGTCGTCGCCGAGCCGGTCAGGTAGGTGAGGTCGGGTTCGCGCGAGCCGGTCAGCGGCGTCGGCACGCAGACGATCACAGCCGCGCAGGATGCGAGCTCGCCCTGGTCGGCGGTCGCACGGAGGCGGTCGCCGAGCGGCGCCAGGGCGGCGGCGGGGATGTCCTCGATGTAGCTGCGCCCCTCGTTCAGCGCCTCGATCTTGCGGGCATCGTTATCGAGCCCGACCACCTCGTGCCCGGCCTCGGCGAAGGCGACGGCCAGCGGCAGCCCCACGTACCCCAGCCCGACGATCCCGATCTTCATCGCCGAGAGTCTAGGTCGTGGCGCGGGGGGCTAGCCGAAGGGTGGGTGGCGGAAGTCGGGAATCGGCTTCATCGAGAAGGAGAGCGAATTCTGGCCGCGGTAGAGCGCCCGGGCATAACCCTTCTTGTCATTGCCGTAGCGGGTCGGCGCGGTGCCCTTGAACATCCCCGCCTTGCTCGCGCGAGTGGTGGCGACGTTGTGCCATCTGCTCCCGTCGAAGACCTGGATCGCAACCTTGCCGGGCGTGCTTTCGGGAGTCCTGCCCCAGAAGAACAGGCCCTTGGTCTTGGCGAAGGCGACGAAGGGGAAGCGAAACGCATAGAGCACTTCCTTCGGCTGGTCCTGCTGGACGTCTGGGCCGTTGCGGGAATACAGGCCGGACTCGAGCGTTTCGCTGTAGGCCTGGCCGGGCTGGTGCAGGCTGTCCCTGAGGCTGTACCAGAAGAAGTGGCTCACCCCGGCGCTCCAGGCCGTGTAGAGCGCTTCCGAGGTCCAGTGGGTGAGGATGTCCATCGGCAGCCCACCGGGATCGGGCGGCTGGGAATCCCAGGAGAACTCGGTGATCCAGAGCGGCGTGTGCTTGAACTCGCTGTTGATCCGGCCGGCGCGGTCCGCCGCCGCGATCAGTTCTTGCAGCTTCGGCAGGTCGCCCAGCTCGACGTCGTTGACGCCGCCTTCGTGCGTCGGACCGCCGGTCGTGTAGGGCTGGATCGCGAAGATGTCGAAGTCGACGCCGCCTCCGCAGTTGCCCTTCGTCGGCTTTGGGTTCTTACTGCCGGTCATGCAGAGCAGCGTGCGGGCGAAGCGCATCGGCCCGATCGTCCAGTTTTTGACCGCGATCGGCCCGAGCCCGGCAGCGAGCACCAGGTTCGACGGGTCGACGCCTTTTACCGCGCCGTAGAAGGAGTTGATCAGCGCTCGGTAGAGGCCGGGCGAGAGCGCATGCCCGGCGGTGTCGTACTGGGGGAAGAAGAAGAGGCTGAGGTTGGGCTCGTTGAGCCCCTGCCAGTAGCGGACGCGCGGCAGGTTGAGGAACTTGCCGCTGTAGCGCTGCGCGGCGGCGGTACCGAAGGCGGCGAGTGCCGCCGGGTCGGGATCGCAGATCGCGTCGGGCAGGGCGGCGGGAGCCTGACAGCGCTGAGCCCAGGCCGGCACGCCATCCACCTGCAACACCGGTATGAGCCCTGCCTCGACCGCCCGGGCCACCGAGATGTCGGCGTCCTGCCAGTGGTAGTTGACGTCGGAGGGATCGGCCGGGTTCCAACTCGCCGGTTGCGCCTGCGGCGCGATGCTCGGCCAGTCGAGCGGGATGCGCACGAAATTCGCGCCGGCCGCCTTGGTGCGGTCGAAGGCGACCTGTTCGTTGCTGCCGACGCTGGTGACGCCGGTCGTCAGTGGCGCCGGGGTTCCCTTGGCGGCCGCGGCGTGAGGCGCGAGCGCCGGCGCGAGGGCGCAGCCGAGCAGGACGAGGGCCCAGCGCAGGCTGGTCGGAACCGGCAGCGATTTGGCGCTTGGGAGGCTCACGGAGAAGGGAAGGCCCTTACTGGGTCGGCTGTCTGCGCCGGCGCACGACATATGCAACCGACCATGCGATCGTCGCGAGCACGATCAGCGGCAGCAGCAGGCCCAGCTGGCCGGAGTCCGAGGAGCCGGTTGCCTGGCCCAGCACCTCGCCGATGCCGGAGGAGCCGTCGGGGATCGGTTGTGAGGCGAGGGTCGCGGTGGTGGTGGCCGCCTGGCGGCCCGACCCGTTGCCCGCGGGCGCGTCGCCGGCCTGCCCCTTCCCGTCGCCGCCGTTCGTCCGCGGCTGCGACCCGGTGTGATCCGGCGTTGCCGAAGCGGCGCCCCCAGCGGTCTGGGCGACCGCGCCGGGGGCCGTCTCGGCGGCGACTTCTGCCACCGCCTGCCCTTCGGGCCCCTGCTGGTCGAGCTTCTGCGCGTTCTTCCCGCCCAGGATTTTGCTCGGCGACTGGCTCTTGCCGTGCTTGGAGTTGTTGCTTGCCTTCGGCCCGCCGGCCGTCGGCACCGCCTCCGTGTACTGGGTGGCGGCCGAGTTGCCCGGCGGTACGAGGTATTCCGCCTGGGCGGCGGAGGGGAGGGCGACGATCGCAATCGCCGTCGCAAGCAGACCGAGTCCCGTCTTGGATGCCTTCATAGCTGGCTACGGCGGAGTAGTGGGTGCAGCGGGAGGTCGGCGCCGGACCGTCCGAACCGCGTTCGTAGCATAGAACCCGATGAACTCGGCTTCGATGCGGCGCCCGACGCTCCTGGAAAACGCCCGTGAGGTCGGTTGGGCGGCGGCCGCCGCGATCTGGCTGCTCTGCTTCGGGCTGATCGCCTATCTGGGGATCGAAGGGGGCGGCTACGACGCGCTCGTCCACGATCAGGTCGGGATCGCCGTCTGGTGGATCCTGCTCGCCGCGGTGGCCGTCGGCGCCGCGCCGCGGCGCCGACCGGGCCGGGTCGCCTGGATCGCCCTCGGCCTGTTCGCGGCGTTCACGATCTGGACGGCGCTCAGCCTCGGCTGGACCGAGAGCAGCGACAAGACCTCGGCCGACCTCGCCCGCCTGCTCGGTTACCTGGGCATCTTCGCGCTCGCGATCCTCAGCCGCGGCTTCCGCGAATCGCAACGCCTGATCGGTGCTGTCGCGGCCGGGATCTCGCTCGTCTTCCTGATCGGCCTGCTCTCGCGCCTGCACCCGGCCTGGTTTCCCTCGGCGGGGCAGACCGGGATCATCCTCGAAGACACTGAACGGCTCTCCTACCCGATCGACTACTGGAACGGGCTCGCGGGGCTGATCGCGATCGGCCTTCCCCTCTTGCTGCAGATCGCGAGCGGGGCGCGGACCGCCGCTGCACGAGCGCTGGCCGCGGCGGCTCTGCCGGCGGCGATGCTGACCCTCTTCCTGACCCTGTCGCGGGGAGGCATCGCGGCGGCGGTGCTCGCCGTCGCCCTCTTCCTCGCGCTGACCTCGAACCGGCTGCCCAAGCTCTTGACCCTGCTCCTCACCGGCGTCGGCGGGGCGATCCTGGTCGTCGCCGCGAACAGCCGCGAAGCCCTCCAGGAAGGGCTCGAAAACGACGCCGCCAGGCACCAGGGAAGCGAGCTGCTCCTGATCGTGCTTGCGGTCTGCATCGTTGTCGGCCTGCTCCAGGCGGTCCTCTCCTCATCGGCAGTGGGCGATCGCCGCCCGGGCTGGACCCGAGTCTCGCGCGAGCAGGCGCTGACCGCGACGATCGTCGCGGTGATGGTCGCGGTCGTCGCGGCGCTGCTGCTCGGCGCGCCCGGCAAGGTCTCGAACGGCTGGGACGAATTCAAGGAAGGCGGCGGCCCCGGCTCGGGAGCGGGGCGGTTGGGCAGCGTCTCCGGGCAGAGCCGCTACCAGCTGTGGAGCTCGGCGGTGCGGGAGAACAAGACCAAGCCGCTGACCGGAACCGGCTCCGGAACCTTCGAATTCTGGTGGGCGCGCGACGGCGACACCGATGAAACGGTGCGCGACACCCACTCCCTGTACCTGCAGACGCTGGGCGAGCTCGGGATCGTCGGCTTCGCCCTGATCTTGGCTTTTCTCGGCGCGATCTTCGTCGGCGGAGCTCGGCGGACCGGCCGCTGTACGCCGCCGCCCTGGCCGGCTTCGCCGCCTTCTGCGTCACCGCTCTGTTCGACTGGATGTGGCAGATCCCGGCTCTGCCGGTGGCGGCGCTGCTGCTCGGCTCGATCCTCGTCATGCCGGCGCGCCCGGACGGGGAGGAGGGGGAGCGCCGCGCGGGCTTGCCGACGCTGCTGCGCATCGGCGCCGCAGCCGTCGCCCTGCTGGCGATCGTCGCGATCGCGATCCCACTCGCCACGACCAGCCTGGTGCGCCAGAGCGAAGCCGACGTCCGTGACGGCGACCTGAGCGCTGCCCTGGGCGCCGCCCGCAGCGCCCAGAACGTTCAGCCGGGCGCCGCCGGTCCGCGCCTCCAGCAGGCGCTCGTGCTCGAGCAGAGAGGAGAACTTCCAGCTGCGGCCGCCGCCGCCGAAGCGGCGACCGAACGCGAGGCGACCAACTGGCGCACCTGGCTGGTCCTCTCGCGGATCGAGGCCGAGAGCGGGAAGGCTGCCGCCGCGGTCCACGACTACCGCCGGGCGCGCTCTCTGAATCCGCGTGCAGCGCTCTTCCAACGCTGAGCGCAGAGCCATTTGCCGCCCTGGGATACTTCGGAACACGATCCACTCGAAGGGAGAGAGATGAGCCTGCTGTCTCGACTCAGCGCTGTCGCAGCGCTGGCAATTGCCGTCTTCGTCGCCGTCGGCTGCGGGGAAACGGTGATCGATAGCGCCAAGACCGAGGCGGCGATCGAACAGAACCTCGAAAACTCGGCTGGCCAGAAGATCAGCTCGGTCGATTGCCCGTCGGGGGTCGAGGTCAAGGCCGGGACGAGCTTCGATTGCACGGTCAACTTGGCGGGCGGGAAGCAGGAGACGGCGACGCTGAAGATCATCAACTCCAACGCCGACGTCGAAGTAACCAACCTCAAGGCCAATAAGTAGAGTGCGCCGGATGAGCCAAACCATCGCGGCCGAAGCGCCGACCACCAACAAGAAGCTCCTCGACTGGGTCGGGGAGATCGCAGATCTGACCCAGCCCGACGCCATCCACTGGTGCGACGGCTCCGCCGAGGAGTACGACAAGCTCGCCGAGACGCTGATCGAGGCGGGCACCTTCGAGCGCCTCTCCGACGCCAAGCGCCCGAATTCCTATCTCGCTCTCTCCGACCCCGGCGACGTCGCCCGGGTCGAGGATCGCACCTTCATCTGCTCGGAGAGCGAGGCCGATGCCGGCCCGACGAACAACTGGCGCGAGCCGGGCGAGATGAGGGCGATGCTGCGCGGCCTCTTCGAGGGCTCGATGGCGGGTCGCACTATGTACGTCGTCCCCTTCTCGATGGGCCCGCTCGGCTCGCCGATCGCCCACATCGGGGTGCAGTTGACCGACTCGGCCTACGTCGCCGCCAGCATGCGGATCATGACCCGGATGGGCAAGGGCGCCCTCGACGTGCTCGACACCGAGGGCGAGTTCGTCCCCTGCCTGCACTCGGTCGGCGCCCCGCTGGCCGCGGGTGAGGAGGATGTGCCCTGGCCGTGCGACGCTGAGAACAAGTGGATCGTCCACTTCCCCGAGAGCCGCGAAATCTGGTCCTACGGCTCCGGCTATGGCGGCAACGCACTGCTCGGCAAGAAGTGCTTCGCGCTGCGGATCGCTTCGGCGATGGCCCGCGACGAGGGCTGGCTCGCCGAGCACATGCTGATCCTCAAACTGACCTCGCCCGAGGGCGAGGTCAAGTACGTCGCCGGGGCCTTCCCGTCGGCCTGCGGCAAGACCAACCTGGCGATGCTTATCCCCACCGTGCCCGGCTGGAAGGTCGAGACGGTCGGCGACGACATCGCCTGGATGAAGTTCGGCGAGGACGGTCGCCTCTACGCGATCAACCCCGAGGCGGGCTTCTTCGGCGTTGCGCCGGGGACGGGCGAGAAGACCAATCCCAACGCGATGCAGACGGTCGCTCGCGACTCGATCTTCACCAACTGCGCCAAGACCGACGACGGCGACGTCTGGTGGGAGGGGATGACCTCCGAGCCGCCCGAGCACCTGATCGACTGGCACGGCGAGGACTGGACCCCGGCCTCCGACAAGCCCTCCGCGCATCCCAACGCCCGCTTCACCACGCCGGCCTCGGCCTGTCCCTCGATCGCGCCGGAGTGGGAGGACCCCGCCGGCGTGCCGATCGACGCCTTCCTCTTCGGCGGTCGCCGCTCCCACGTCGTCCCGCTGGTTCGCGAAGCCTTCGACTGGGAGCACGGCGTCTTCCTCGGCTCGATCATGTCCTCGGAGACGACCGCTGCCGCGGCGGGCGAGGTCGGCAAGCTGCGCTTCGACCCGATGGCGATGCTGCCCTTCTGCGGCTACCACATGGGCGACTACTTCAACCACTGGCTCGAGGTCGGGGCTCGGGAGGGCGCGCGGATGCCGCGCGTCTTCTACGTCAACTGGTTCCGCAAAGACGCCGAGGGCAACTTCCTCTGGCCGGGCTTCGGCGAGAACAGCCGCGTGCTCGAGTGGGTCTTCCGCCGTTGCGCCGGCGAAGCCGAGGGGACGGAGACGCCGATCGGAATGGTCCCGGCTGCCGGGGGGCTTGACACCGAGGGCCTCTCGATCACGGCCGACGAAGTCGCCGACCTGCTCGCGGTGGACCCCGCCGAGTGGAAGGTCGAGCTGCCGCAGGTCGAGGAGCACTTCGCCCGCTTCGCCGAGCACCTGCCTCGGCAGCTGCGCGACCAGCTCGCGGATCTCGAGCGTCGACTCGGCGCTTAGGCGATATAGGGTGGGCCGGCTCGGCGATCTCAGGGTCCAGGTCGCGAGCCGGTCGATCCGCGCCCTCAGCCGTCCTGCGGGCGGCTACTACGTCAACCTGGACTACCCGCCGACGGTCGAGAACGCCCCCCGCTACGGGCATGGGCGCCCCTCGAACCCAAGGCTGGAGGAGCTGATTCGCTTCCAGGCATCGGGCTACGGCCGGATCCTGGAGACGATCGCTGGCTACACCGAGGAGCTGGCACGCATAGAAGTCTCGGCAAGCGATCCCCGCGAGCCCTCCTGGGTCAACGGGATGATCTCCGGCCTCGACGGGGCCACCTTCTACGCCCTGATGCGGGATCGCAGGCCGGCGCGCTACCTGGAGATCGGCTCGGGTAACTCGACCAAGTTCGTCGCCCGTGGCTGTCGCGAGGGCGACCTCGGCACCAAGATCACCTCGATCGACCCGCACCCGCGCGCCGAGGTCGACGAGCTCTGCGACGAAGTGATCCGCAAGCCCCTGGAGGCCGCCGACCTCTCGGTCTTCGCCGGCCTCGAAGCGGGGGACGTCGTCTTCTTCGACGGCTCTCACCGGGTCTTCATGAATAGCGACGTGTCGGTCTTCTTCCTCGAGGTCCTACCGGCGATCCCGGCGGGTGTCCTGGTCGGCATCCACGACATCTACCTGCCCGACGATTACCCGGCGGACATCGCCGAGCGCTACTACTCCGAGCAGTACATGCTCGCCGCCTACCTGCTCGGCGGCGCCGATGTCGAGATAGTTCTGCCGGCCTGGTGGGCGAGCAACGACGCAAAGCTGGGCGGCATGCTCGACGGCCTCTGGTCCCGCCCGGGGATGGGCGAGGTCGACCGCCACGGCGTCTCCTTCTGGTTCACGACGACCTGACCGCCGACGGGCCTAAAACCGGCCTATAAGTCCGGTTTTAGGCCCGTCGGCGCGATTACATGCCGTAGGACTCGGCCAGCTCCGGGTCCTTCGCGGCCAGCATCTCCGCCAGCTCGACCATCACCTTGCACTGCTTCCAGGTGGCGTCGTCCTGCATCTTGCCGTCGATCATGTGGACGCCGCGGCCGTCGGGGATCGCCTCGAGGACTTTCTTGGCGAACCTGACCTCCTCCGGGGGCGGGCTGAAGACCTTCTTGGCGATGTCGATCTGCACCGGGTGCAGCGACCAGGCGCCGACGCAGCCCATCAGGAAGGCGGCGCGGAACTGGGTCTCGCAGCCGGCCGTGTCCTTGATGTCGCCGAAGGGGCCGTAGAAGGGCAGGATCCCGGTCGAGGCGCAGGCGTCGACCATGCGCGCGATCGAGTAGTGCCAGAGGTCCTGCTGGGCGCTGACCCGGTCGGCCGCGGGGTTCTCGGGGTCGGCCGGGTCCTCCATCACGCGGTAACCGGGGTGGCCGCCGCCGACGCGGGTCGTCTTCATCCGCCGCGAGGCGGCGAGGTCGGCGGGGCCGAAGCTCATCCCCTGCATGCGCGGACTCGCCGCGGCGATCTCCTCGAGGTTGACGACGCCCTGGGCGGTCTCGAGGATCGCGTGGATCAGGATCGGCCGCTGCAGCTGGGCCTTGGCCTCCAGCTGGGCGAGCAGGCGGTCGACGTAGTGGATG
>DAIRWC010000018.1:0-13188 GCA_036802505.1 Solirubrobacterales bacterium | reverse complement strand
GGGTCGTCGTGGGCGAGCTGGGCCTGGCTCGGCGGTCCGGTCTTCAGCCCCACCGCCGGCACCGCCAGAACCAGGATCACAGCTCCTATCGCGATCGCCACGGGCGCCGGGCGCCGTAGCGCGGCGCTGACGATCGTCATCAGCCGCGAACGGCCCTCGCCTGGCGCCGGCCCAATCCGCCACCGATCGACGTTCGGGCCGCAGAGGATCAGGACGGCGGGCCCGGCGACGACCGCGACGAGGACGCTGAGGGCAACGACGATCAGCAGGGTCGCGGCGAGCGAGCCGAGCAGCGAGCCGGGGACGACGAAGAACGCCACCAGCATCGAGAGCATCAACGTGCTGCCGGCGAAGACCGTCGTGCGGCCGGCAGTGCGGCGCGTCTTGAGGGCGGCGTCGTAGGGCGTGGCGCCGCCTGCCAGCTCTTCTCGAAAGCGCGACACCATCAGCAGCGCGTAGTCGACGCCGAGCGCCAGGCCCATCATCGTGCAGACGACCAGGGCGAAGGCGTCGACGCTGAACCAGTTGGTCAGGATCGAGAGCAGGCCGCGCGAGGCGATCACGGTGACGGCGCCGAAGGCGAGCGGTATCCCCGCCGCAACCGGCGAGCGGAAGACGAGCAGAAGGACGATCAACAGGATCGGCAGCGCGATCAGCTCGCCGCGCCTGGTGGCGGTGATCGAGTCGTCCTGGATCGCCCGCGAGAGCGTCGCGTAGCCGGTCTGGGTCGAGCGAACCGGTGGGTCGAGCGTCGATTCGAGGATCTGATTCAGTTCCGGGACGGTCTCGTTGACCGCCTCTTCGGTGCCGACGTGGAAGTCGGCGATCACGATCGCCTCGCGCGGAGTCGGGCGGAGGCGCTGCACCGCGCCGAGATCCCAGGGCGAAAGCGTGGTCACATCGGGGTTGCGCCGCAGGGTGCGAATCAGCGACGGCCCCTGCTTGTCGAGTTGCTTTGCCGGACCGCGCAGCAGGATCACGAACGGCGCGCTGTCGCCAAAGTGTTCGCGCAGCATGTTGTTGGCACGGGCCGAAGAGGTGCCAGGGATTTCGAGGCTGGTCGGGCTGAGCTTTCCCTCGACCCCAGCGCCGAGAGCGCCGAGTGCGGCGACGACGAAGAGCGCCACCGCGAGCACGCGGCGAGGATGGCGCAGCAGAACCGAGCCGCGACTGCGGCTCTTCTCCGGCGCGGACCCGCGCCGCTTAGCCCTGCTCGTCCTCAAACCCACCGTGCTAGTTTGGCGGTAGGGGAATACGGAGGGAGCTGAGGATGCGTAAGACTCTGTTAAGAACGCTGGTAGCGGTCGCGGCCATCGCGCTGCTGGGGACGGGCGCGGCGCAGGCGATAAGGCTGCGCGTCGGCGACATCGTCATCACCAGCGACGGCGGCTTCACCCCGACGACCCTGCCCAAGAACAAAAACGCGCCGATCAAGCTGTACGGGCACGCGAAATTCGAAACCACCGATGGCACCCGCCCCTCGCCCCTGCGCACCCTGACGCTCGAATTCGACAAGCACGGCGCGGTCGAGACGCGCGGCCTCGAAAAATGCACGATGGCAAAACTGGTGGCGACGACGACGAAGATCGCTCGCGAACTGTGTCCCGACGCGGTTGTCGGTACGGGCTTCGGCACCGCGCTCATCGAGTTGCCCGAACAGAAGGGGATCGAAGCCTCCTCGCCGCTGACCCTCTTCAACGGCCCGCTCAAGCACGGCAACCCGACCGTCCTCGGGCACGCCCACATCGACTACCCGGGGCCGACGACCTATGTGATCCAGATCGAGATCCAGAAAATCCACCACGGGCGCTACGGATTCAAAACGGTCGCCAACTTCCCCCGGATCGTCAACGACTACGGCTCGCCGATCTCCGGCCACCTGACGATCGGCAAGGAATGGATGTACAAGGGGCAGCGACTCAGCTACGCCAACGCCCACTGCGCCGACGGTCGACTCCAGGCAAAAGCGGAATTCAGCTTCAAAAACGGCGACTTCGTCCAGGGCACCATCTTCAAGCCCTGCAAGGTGGCGAAGTAGCGCCACAACAACGCAGCGCTACCATGGGTCGGTACCCGGGTGTTTAGGAGGACCATGATGCGGATGCGGCTACTGGCAATTGGAGCGCTGCTTGCGGTTGGCGCCGTCCTGCTCGTGGGTTCGGCGGGCGCGGCGGTCGTCAGGGTCGGAACGCTCGTCCTGCACGCCGACGGCGACTTTGAGCCACACGCACTGCCGAAACGCGCCTACGCACCGATCCACTTCCAGGGCTTCGGCGAAATCAAGACCACCGACGGGTCGATGCCGCCCGCGCTCCAGCACATCAAGGTCGACTTCGACCACGACGGGCACCTGACCACCGCGGGACTCGCCGTATGCAGGCCTTCTCAGCTCGAAGGGGCCACCACCCAGCAGGCTCGCCACCTTTGCGCCGCCGCGGTCGTCGGAACGGGGCGGATCGGCGCCGAGGTCAGCTTGGCTGGTATCGCCCGCCTCGAACTGCGCTCGCCCCTCACCGTTTTCAACGGCCCGCGTCGCAACGGCGACCCGACGGCGATCATCCACGCCCAAGCACCCTTCCCGGTCTCCGAAACTTACGTCATCGTCGTCCCGATCGAACGCCAGCAGGGCCTCTACGGGTATCGGGCGTCCTTCGACATTCCACCGATCGCCGGCGGCTTCGGTTCGCTCACTTACATAAGCGCGAAACTCGGCCGCTCCTACAAGTTCCACGGCAAACAGCGCAGCTACCTCTCCGCCCGCTGCTCGGATTACATCCTCCAGACCGAGGGCTACTTCTCCTTCGCCGACGGAAAGGTCATCTACGGCAGCGTCTTCAAGTCCTGCCGGCCCAAGGGCTGACCCGCCCGCACCGGCCGGCTTCCTATAATTGCCGACCCTGGGCCGCTAGCTCAACTGGTTAGAGCAGGAGCCTCTTAAGCTCAAGGTTGAAGGTTCGAGTCCTTCGCGGCCCACTCCGGTAGCGGCTATTCGCCGAGCGAGCCTGCTGAGGTCCCACTGAGGCCGAGTGGGTTTTTCAGCTGTTCCTTGCCCACTTCTTTCTGCACTTTGGCGAGTTCCTGCTTCTGTTTGTCGAATTTCTGGGCGTTTTTGCGGAATTCGGCCAGCTGTTTTTCGATGTTCTTGACTTCCGCCTTGGACGAAGACTTGGCCGCTGCCTGCTTCGTCGTCGTGTCCCCAGCCGCGAATTCGCCGTTGAAATACTGGTAGATCGCCAGGGTGCTGAGCGAGCCCAGGCTGGGGCTCTGTTCGGCGGCGACCCTCTGGGCCTTGGTCGCCTTGGCGACATATTCCTCGGCTTCGAGCACGCTGGTCGACGATTCCGCCAGGCGGAAGAAGGTGCCGGCTACCAGCTGCGCCGCGGTCGGACTCGGTTCCTTGGCGTTCTTCAGATAGCGGCTCCAGGCTTCTGAGCCCGCTTCAAAATCTTTGTGCGCTTCGACGCTGACGGTGGGGGCTTCGGTTTCCGAGACGGTTTCGATCTGCGAGTTGCCCCCGTTGATGCGAGCACGCGTCAGCTGCAGCAGCAGCTGTTCGTTGGTGGGGTCTTTGGCCAGCCGCGCTTCGAGCCGTTCGGCCTGTTCGTCGAACAGCTTGCTGGCGCTGCTGGTGGTTCCCGAGTTGCCGAACAGCGAGCCGAGGTTGATCCCGCCGGTGACGAGGAAGAGGCTGCCGCCCATGAGCAGGGCGAGAATCGCGTAGACGACCCGGACAACGTGTTTACGTTTTCCCCGGGTATCGAATACCAACCGCCGCTCGCCGCTCGCCATCAGCCGGTCATCTCTCCTGCGTTGAGGGTTTTGCCGTGCCTCCCGACGCCCTCGGCCTGTCGAAGGCGCGTGCAAGCAAGATACTCAACTCGTACAAAGCAAGCAGGGGGACCATCTCGAGCAACATCGAGATCGGGTCGACGCCCGGCAGCGCCGCGGCGACTATCGCGATGACCAGATAGGCGTAGCGGCGATTGGAGCTGAGCTGGGCGACGCTGACGATTCCCAGCCGGGTGACGGCGAGAATCGCCAGCGGCATCTGGAAGACGATGCCGCCGGCCAGCATCGTCATCGAGAAGAAGCCGTAGTAGTCGCGGGCGCGGACCTGGACGTTGAACTGGCTGTCGTTGAAGTTGAGCAGGAACTTGACCGCGGCCGGCATGACGGCGAAGTAGGCGAACGCGACGCCAGCCAGGAAGAGCAGCGGGGCCATCAGCATGATCGGCAGCGCGACGCGGCGCTCGGCGTCGCTGAAAGCCGGCAAGACGTAGGCGTAGGCCTGGTAGAGCAGCACCGGCAGCGAGAGGATGATCGCGCCGTAGGCGGCGACGGTGAGCGTCGTCGTGAAGGGCTCGGTGACGCCGAAGGTGATCAACTGCTTGTGACCGCTCGGCAGCGGGCCGGAGGCGATTTCCAAGAGCAGGTGGTTCTGCCAGAAGCAGAGCGCGAAGGCTACGCCGAATGCGGCGCCGCTGACGATGAGGCGGCGCCGCAGCTCATCGAGGTGCTCTACGAGGCTGAGCCGGTCTTCGTGGGAGACCGGCCCGAGGCGGCGGGGCATCCCGTGCCGGTCCCGGCGCTACGGCCGCTTGTGTGCGACCGGCTCGGCCTTCTCGTCCGCAACCGGACCGGGATCGCCGGGCGGGATCTCGCGCTGCACCGGTGGCTCGTCGTCGTCATCGTGCTCGCCGCTGACGGAGCCTTTGAACTCGCGGATGCCCTTGCCCAGCGAGCGCCCCAGCTCCGGCAGGCGTTTGGGGCCGAACACGATCAGGGCGATGATCAGGACGACCACTATCTCCAGAGGACCGACGTTTCCAAGCATCGACCCATGGTAACGGGCGCCGGGCGCCAGTGGATCAGGTCGAATTGTGGGAGCGGCCTACCTGGTTCTGGGGTTTTCTGCGATTGGCGCGGGAAAACCCGGATTAAACCCGCGTCTCATGTGTTCGATAGTCAGAGCATGAAGAACGCGAGCCGCACAGGAACGAAGTTCGAGGCTGGGCTTCACGTCTGCCCCGAGTGCCGTTCGAAGCTGGTGCAGCCGACCCGCTGGGAACAGACGGCAAAGCGCGGGCACTGGCGCCTCTGGCGCCGCTGTCCCGAGTGCGAGTGGTGCTGCGACGGCATCCACGGTGAAAGCGAGATCGATGCTTTCGACGAGGCGCTGGACGACGGTGCCGAGGCGCTTGCCGGGCAGCTTCACGAGCTCGAACAGGAGAGCATGCGGCAGATCGCCGAGACTTTCACCGCCGCGTTGGCCGCCGACCTCATTACGGCAGACGACTTCGGCCGTTCTCAGCTGTAGCGCTGGACGACGCCGTCGGCGACCAGGTCGAAGAGCTTGCGACGTTCTGCGTCGAAGCCGGCCGATCGGAGCCGACGCTTGCCTTCGGCGACCATCTCCAATGCCCGCGAGCGAACCTGCCTCAGCGCCCCGCTCGCCTCGATCCGATCGCAAAGCCGCGCCGCGCCGTCGGCGTCGAGAGAGCGCAGATCGACGGAGCCGATTCCCGGATCCAACTCCGCGGCGACGATCAGGGGAAGGGTCACGGTGCCGTCGAGCAGGTCCGTGCCCCGCGCCTTCCCGGTTCGCTCCGGCGGCCCCGCGACGTCGAGCACGTCGTCGAGAAGCTGAAAGGCAAGGCCGATCGCGGCGCCGAAATCGCCGAGAGCCTCCTCGTCGCAACCGAGCAGACAGGCGGATTCGAACAGCGTCGCCGTCTTGAGGCGGCAACGCTGCAGGTAGCGATCCTCGCTCACCGAAATGTCGTATGCATCGCGACGCTGGGCCAGCTCGCCACGGGCGAGCGCGACCGAGGCGCCGGCGAGCAGCTCGACCGAGCGCAGGTCTCCCGCGGCGGCGAGCAACGCGAACGCACGCGAGAAGAGCAGGTCGCCGGTCGCCGTGGCACGCCCGCGCCCCGAGGTGGCGGCGACCGTGGGCTTGCCGCGTCGCAGCGGGGCCGCGTCGAGGACGTCGTCGTGGACCAGCGTCGCCATGTGGATCAGCTCGATCGCCGTCGCCGCCCGGATCGCCTCCGCTCCCCCGTCCTCGCCGGCGCAGAGCAGGACCAGCAGCGGCCGCAGCCGCTTGCCCCCTGCCTCCAGGGTCATCGCCGCGTCGGCGGCAAGCGCCTCGCCGTGACCGGCCCCCTGTTCGCGCAGCATCTGCTCGACCCTCCCCAGCCGGGTCGGCAACCAGCGGCTCGACGCGTCGAGGACCGCGGTGACCGGCGGCGGTACCGCCGAGTGGCGGGTCACTCCCCCGCGCCGGCGACGCCGCTGTGGATGGTGACGATTCCCCCGGCCAAGATCCTGTAGCGGATGCGCTCCAGGCCAGCGGCGTCCATTCTTTCCGCCAGCTCGCGCGGGGCGGGGAACGTCTTCAGCGACTCGGTCAGATAGGCATAGGCCTCCGGATTGTCCGAAAGCTTGCCGAGAACCGGAGCAAGCCGATCGAACCAGAGCGAGTAGAAGGTTGAGAAAGGCGGCCGGGTTGGCCTGGTGAACTCGAGAATCACCAGCTTGCCGCCCGGCTTGAGGACGCGAGTCATCTCGCGGAGCCCTTTGTCCCAGTCGGCGAAGTTGCGAAGGCCGAAGCCGACCGTCACCGTGTCGAAGCGGCCCTCGCCGTAGGGGAGGCTCAGCGCGTCGGCCCACTCGAAGCGAACCCCGTCGACCCCCCGCCGCTTCGCCTTCTCACGGGCCAGATCCAGCATTGGCTCGGAAAAATCGCTGCCGACCACGTTGCCGCTGGGAGAGAGCCGGCCGGCCAGCTCGAAAGTCAGGTCCCCGGTTCCGCAGCAGACATCCAGGATCGAAGCGCCCGGTGCGGGCGCGGCGACGTCGGCGGCTCGCTCGCGCCAGCGGTGGTGCAGACCGGCGCTCATCAACGAGTTCAGCAGGTCATACCGACCCGCTACATGATCGAACATCCCCTGAACCTGCTCAGAGAACTGAGCCGACTCCCGCGATGGCTGGGTGGTGTCCTTCATCGGACCCAGTGTGCCACTCAGTCGAGTGAGGAGAGGAAATCGGCGAGCTCGTTGAGCTTCTTCGGCGGTAGGTCGCGGAAGGAGGGCATGATACCCGGGCCGATCTCCACAGAGCGGATGATCGCCGCACGCGGGATGCGCTGGGCGATATGGGTCAGTTCGGGGCCCGGCCCGTTGTTGCCGTTCTCGCCGAGCTTGTGGCAGGCCAGGCAGCCCGACCCGGCGACGACCTCCTTGCCGGCTTCGTATTGGGGCGCGACCTTCATGTCGATCTCGGTGGGCGAACCGCCGGTGGCGCCGAGGAAGGTCAGGTAGGCCATCGCGGCGATCGTCAGCACGCCCGCCGTGGTCGCGATCGGTCGCCGTGCCGGGTTGCGCTCGGCGCCGCGGTCATAGAAGGGCAGGAGAAGCAGCAGGACCATGCAGATCGTCGGGATGCCGATCGTCGCGATCGGGACCAGCTCGGGCGGCTTGATCACGCGCAGGAGCTCGAAGAGGAAGAAGAAGTACCACTCGGGACGCGGCACGTAGCTGGTCGTCGTCGGGTCGGCCTTTGGCCCCTGCTCGGCGCCGAGCACGATCGACATCGCGATGATCACGCCGACGACGATCAGCATCATCGCCGAGTCCTTCAGCACCGCGTACGGGAAGAAGGGCTTGCCCTTCTTCTTCAGCAGCTCGTACTCCTCCAGATACGCCTGCTTGTCGGCCGGCTTCATCGCGCCGGCTCCGCTCCGTTGCCGTTGCCCTCGACACCGGCGTCGAGCCGGGCAACCGGAGAGGCGACCTTGGGCTTGTCGGCACGCAGCCACGGCGGTGCCGTCGTGCCCAGCTTGACGACGAGGTAGAGGTGGGCACCGATCAGAGCGATGATCGCGCCGGGGACGAGCAGCATGTGGATCGCGTAGAAGCGCGAGAGCGTGGTCGCCCCCAGCTCAGGCCCGGCGCGCAGGAAGTCGCTCAGATAGGGGCCGACGACAGGGCCGGTGCCGTTGATGTTGATCCCGACCACCGACGCCCAGAAGGAGCGCTGGTCGAAGGGCAGCAGGTAGCCCGTGAAGGCCATCGTCATCGTCAGGATCAGCAGGACGACGCCGATCACCCAGTTGAGCTCCCGCGGATACTTGTAGGCGCCGAAGAAGAAGGTCCGCCCCATGTGGAGGAAGACCAGGATGACCATCACGCTCGAGCCCCACTTGTGCATCCCGTGCACGAACTGGCCGAGGAAGACGTCGTTGTTGATGTGCGAGATCGAGGCGTATGCCTGGGTCGTCGACGGCGTGTAGAACATCGCCAGGAAGACGCCCGTGGTCGCCTGCACGACGAAGGCGATGAGGGTGGCGGAACCGAGCGTGTAGAACCAGTTGGTCCCCTTCGGCACCTTGCGGTAGAGCATCCCAGTGAGGAAACCGGAGGCGGCCGTGCGCTGATCTACCCAGGCGAGAACGTCGGCGGGCGCGTCCTTGGCCTGATCGCCGAGGCGCTTCGCGTCGGAGGGTCGCTCGGGCGGCGCGGTCTTCAAGTCGGCCGGGGCGGCGCCCTTGGCGCCATTGCCCTGGCCCGGCTTGGCCGGTTTGCGCAGCGGGGCAGGAATCAGCGAGTCGAGTTTCATGGCGGTGGGAAGGTCGAGGGACGCGGCGGATAGAGATATTCCCAGACCCCGCCGGTGAACTCGCCGGGATCGCGGGCGCGCACCGGTTCCAGCTGCGAGGTGACGCTGTAGCGGGGCCCGAGCTCGACCTGGCCATTGCGGATGCGGGCCTGAAAATGGTCGAGCGGGCGGACCGGCGGGCCGCCGATTCGTTTGCCCTGGAAGTCGTAGACGCCGCCGTGGCAGGGGCAGATGAAGTTGCCGGCCGCCTCGACGAAGCGCACTGGGCAGCCGAGGTGGGCGCAGCGATTGGAGACCGCGACGATCGACTTCGGGTCCTCGCCAAGCTGCTTCGACCCTTTGCGCACGTAGGCCGTCGTCTTACCGGCGTCGCCGATCCCCTCGGTTTCGGTGAACACGACCTGGCGGTAGGTGTCTTCGACAAAGTCCCCGACCGGCCCGACCGCCTCCCAGCGCTCCTTGCCGCGGTGGAAGATCGGCGCCACCGCGAAACCGACCGCGGGCAGGACGACCGCGGCACCGGCGAGGCCGCCAAGGCCCTGGGCCGCGATCGTGAAGGCGCGGCGGCGAGTCATCGACTCCCCCTCGAAGTAGCCAGGAGGATCGGGCTTCGCCCGCCCCGCCGGGCTCGCGCCCTCGGCACCGTTTCGCTTGTTCGCCTCGTCAGCCATTCTTCGCCAGTCGCAAAGCGCCACGCAGTTTATTGGCTCGGCGGCGAGACTGAAGTCGCGGGTGTCGCGACCTGGGCATTTGTGTACAAGGGATTAACGCCTACAGCCGCCGAGCCGCCCCGGATGGTATAAGCGCCGGGCGTGTTTACTCGCCGCCGGGAGGAGAGCCGGATGCCGCTTTCTCTGCGGCGTCCACGGGCCGTGCTTGTCACGGCTCTAGTTGTGATTGCCGTTCTTGCCGTGCTGGGGCAGGGCGTCGAGGACAACCTGCGGCCGACCTCGCTCAGCGTTCCCGGGACCGATTCGGGCAAGGCGAGTGCGCTCGTGCACCGCTATTTCGGCGACACCGCCCCCTTTGCGATCCTGCTGCAAGGGCCGCCGGCCGAACTCAATCGCCAGGGGCCGGCCCTGATCCGCAAGCTGCGCACCGACCCGGGGGTCTCGACCGTCTCTCCCTGGGACAAGGGGAGCGTCGGGAATCTGCGCCCCGCCCCACGCAAGGCGCTGATCCTGGTCGACTTCCACGTCAGCGCCGAGGAGGCGGTGAAGACCACCGTCCCTTATCTCGACCGTACCCTCGAAGAACAGATCAAGCCGCCGGTGAGGTCCGCCGAGAGCGGCTACGCCAGCCTCTCGCGCGCGCTGATCGACGAGGCGGTGCACTCGACCGACCGGGCAGAGTTGATCGCGATCCCGTTCCTCCTGCTGGTCCTGCTGCTCGTCTTCCGCTCGCCGGTCGCTGCGGCGATTCCCCTCGCCTTCGGCGCGGTCGCCGTGACCGCTTCGCGTGGGGTGCTCTCGATCGCCGCCCACTGGATCGCGATCGACGGCTTTGCCCTGACGGTCTGCTCGATGATGGGCTTGGCCCTGGGGGTCGACTACGCCCTCTTAATGGTCTCGCGCTTCCGCGAGGAGCTGGAGACCGGCACGGCGCCCCTCGAGGCGGCGAGAATGACTCGCCGCACCGCCGGGCGCACGATCGCGTTTGCCGGCTCCACTCTCTTCCTGGCGATGCTGGTGACGCTCTTCGTGATGCCGGGCACGCTGCTTCTCTCGCTGGCCGGAACGGCGATCATCGTCACCGCGATCAGCGTCCTCGTCGCCGCCCTGATCGGCCCAGCGCTGTTGTTCGTGACCGGCCACAACGTCAACCGCTGGCGGATCGGCGGCAACGGCGGCGGCGAAGGAGTGATGGTGCTGGTGCGCGGCGCCCTCAGCCGGCCGCTGCTGGCGGCCATCCTGATCGGCGTGGTCGTGATGCTGCTGGCGCTTCCGGCATTGACGCTGAAGACGGGGCCGCCGAGCGCCGAACAGCTGCCCTCCTCCAACCCCGCCCGCCAAGAAGCGGAACTGCTCGCCGATGCGATCGGGCCTGGCTGGGAAGCCCCCTTCGTCGTCGTCGCAGTCTCCGAAAAGGGACCGATCACCGAAGCCGACACGCTCGCCGCGTTGTCCCGCTTGCAACACCGAATCGCCGCCGATCCCGGAGTGCAGGCAGTGATCGGCCCGGCGCCGATCAAAAAGCAGGTCAAGCCCCTGCAGAAGACGGGCAACGACCTGCTCGCCGGCCGCGGCGAAGCCAACCCCGAACAACTGACGACCTTGGGCAAGAATCTGGGCAAGGCCGCCAACGGCGTCGGCCAGCTTCGTTCCGGCCTCTCCAAGGCGAGCTATGGGGCCGGACTGCTCGCCAACGGGACCGGGCGGGCGGGAGAGGGCGCCGAACAACTGAAAGGGGGCATCTCTAAGCTCGCCTCGGGATCGGCCAAGGCCGCCGACGCGATCGGTCGCCTGGCAACCGGATCGGGCAAGCTCGCCGAAGGGCAGCGGACCGCGCAGCTCGGAGCCCTGTCGGTCGAAAGCGCCTCGGTGGACCTGCTGAACGGCATCGAAGGAAACGGGCTCGAACGGGCTCGGGGGCTGCGCGCCGAACTGAAGCAACGGGCGAGCGGCGATCCCACCTTGGCACCACAGGTGCGCGAAGCGGAACATCTGGTCGAAGCGCTGGCGATCGCGCGCAACGAAGCGCGGCGACTCAGCGGCCAGGCGACCCGGCTACACGACGGCCAGGTGAAGCTGGCGGATGGCGGGGTCAAGCTGCACAAAGGCGCCGCCAAGCTCGCCGGCGCCACCGGCCAGCTGCCCGGCGCGCTGGGCAGGCTCGAAGGCGGCGCGTCACAACTGGTGGACGGGCTGGGCCGGCTTCGCGGCGGCGCCGACTCGCTCGGTGCGCACCTCGCCGAAGGCTTCCAGCGCTCTCATCCGCTGCAGAGCAAGCTGCAGGAAGGCCACGTCGAAGTGTCCGTCCGTGCCCGCAGGACCAATCGCCAGGTCGACCGCCTGCGGCACAACTCGCCGGGGATCTTCAACTCCGGCTACTTCGTCCTCTCCAGCCTGGACGGGGCACCGGAGAAGGAACGCAAGCGCATATCCGGCGTCGTCGACATCGAAAACGGTGGCCAGGCCGCGCAGATCATCGTGATCCCCCGCTACACCTTCAACACCGCCGGCTCGACGGCGCTGAACAAACGGCTCAAGAACGAGGCCGGTGGGCTGGCGACCGCAACGGGGATCACCACCGGGGTCACCGGAGCCGCTGCTGAACTGATCGACTACACCAACGTGATCTCGGAACGGATCCCGATCATGATCGGCGTGATCACGCTCGCCACCTTCCTGATCCTCGTCGTCATCCTGCGGGCGCTGCTGCTGGCGGCGATCGCCGTGGCGCTCAACCTGGTCACCGTCGCGGTCGCCTTCGGCGTCCTCACCCTCCTCTTCAACGTGCCCGAGGGCTGGCCCCTGGGTGGCCACACCTACGTCGATGCGATCGGCGCGGCAGGAATCTTCGGGATCATCTTCGGGCTCTCGATCGACTACGCGGTGTTCCTGCTGATGCGGATGCGTGAGCACTACGAGAACAACGCCTCGAACAAAGAGGCGATCGTCTTCGGCCTCGACAAGACCGCGCGGGTGATCACCGGCGCGGCGGCGATCATGATGGCCGTCTTCGTCGCTTTCGCCGGCGCCAACATCGCGACGGTCAGCCAACTGGGCACCGGGCTGGCGGTGGCGGTGCTGCTCGACGCGACCGTTGTCAGGATCGTCCTGCTGCCAGCGCTGATGCTGCTGCTCGGCGATCGGGTCTGGTGGCTGCCGCGGCCGCTGCAGAGAATTCTCCCCGAGATCGATCTTCATGGCTCGCGCGCGGGTTAGTACACGTGCATGACATAAGAACTTGTGTATTTTTGATATCCGGGGTTTGAGAAACAGGGATCGGCCGGTGGCCTTGCGTCGTCGCCGGACCAGCTCGAAAAACAGGAGGAATGATCTAGTGGGAAGCGGAAGGTTGTCATCTGTGCCCAATCTCGCCCTGGCCGTGGCCGTGGCGCTGCTGGTGATAGTTCCGGCCGCCCTCGCGGCCGAAGGAGAACTCACCCGCGACGAATACGTCGCCAGGGTCGAGCCGATCTGTAAGTCCAACGCCCAGGCCAACTCGCGCATCCTCAAGGGCGTCAAACAACAGGTCAAGCAGGACAAGCTCGTACCGGCGGGGGCGCGCTTCATCCGTGCCGCCTCCGTCCTCGGCACGACCGTCGGGAAGATCGCCGCGGTACCGCAGCCGAGCGCCGACACGGCGAAGCTGACCAAATGGGTCGGCTACCTGCAACATGAGAAGGCCTTCCTGCAGAAGATCGGCAAGGCCCTGAAGTCGAAGGACAAATACCACGCTCAGAAGCTCGCGGTGGAACTCAACAAGAACAACAACAAGGCCAACAACACGGTGATCAGCTTCAACTTCCACGAATGCCGGATCGACTCCTCGAAGTTCCTCTAGTTTGCTGAGAGTCGGGCTTGTTTCGTTTGCCCTGCTGGCGACCCTTGCCTTGGCCGGGGT
>DAIRWC010000017.1:0-14034 GCA_036802505.1 Solirubrobacterales bacterium | reverse complement strand
CGCAATGGGAGGTGCCTATGTTCGCTTCGCTCACTATGTTGGACCGCTTCGCGGTCGGACTAACTCTGCGGAGCCGCTTCGCGAGGCACTCCCATAGCGACCTCGGACCCCTACTTCAGTCGCATCAAGTCAACCTCGCGGTCGCTTCTTGGCCATTCCGGGACGGCGCGGCAACCCCTCAGGAGTGGCGCGAAGCTTGCGTATTACGTGCAGGTGGCGATGCTTGCTGCCGGCCCGGTCACCGACGTCGGAGACCTGCTGTGGATGCATCGCGAGTTGGTTGGCTGCGCGGGCGAGCTGCTGCTCCTCATCGGCGTCTCGTTTGCCCTTCCACGCGACGAGGACACCGTTCTCCCTCAGTAGGGGAGAGGCGAGCTCGGCGAGGGTCGAGAGACGGCCCACGGCTCGCGCGGTTACCGCATCGTACGAATCGCGCTGCTCGCCGGTGGCGATCTCCTCGGAGCGTGCATTTATCGCGGTGGCGTTGGCAATCCCAGCCGCATCGATCGCACGCTGGATGAACTCGCACTTGCGCCCCACCGACTCGATCAGATCGACCTGGGAGTCGGGCAGCGCGACTGCCAGTGCAAGGCCGGGAAACCCAGCTCCAGAGCCAATATCAGCGATTCGCTCCGCTTCCACCAGCTCAGAAACCTCGAGCCCGGTGAGACTGTCGGCAACGTGCACACGCCAAGCGCGCTCACCATCGACGACCGAGCTGACGGAAGCGCGCTCCTCCGCAAGCAGCGCGAGCACCGTCTCCAGCGCCTCCCGCTGTCGCGGGTCAAGCGAAGCGGTTGGGGCCGGGATCACTCCGACACGAGCGGCGCAACGACGACACAGCGACGCGGCTCATCGCCTTCGCTGTAGGTCTCGACGCCCGAGCGCTCTTTGAGGTGTTCGTGCACGACGCGCCGTTCCTGGGCGCTCATCGGGTCCATCTCGACCGTGACACCGCCATCCAGCGCCTGGTCGGCAGCCCGATCGGCGCGCGCGGTAAGCACCTCTCGACGCCGCTCGCGATAGCCGGAAACGTCGAGCACAACCCGTTTTCGGTCCCGAAGGCCGCGAAATGCAGCCTGGAAGGCGAGCAACTGCAGGGCATCGATGGTCTGCCCTCGTTTGCCGATCAGCAGCCCGTAGTCGTCCTCGCCCGAGATGACGGCCTCGATCCGCTCGTCGTCCTCCTTGATCTCAACCTCGCCATCAAGGTCAAGCTCGTCGAGAACGCCCTCCACAAGCTCCTGAACCCGCTCAGCGGGCTCCTCAGGCCATTTACTCTCATCACTCACGCCCCGCAGCCTATTCCAAGAGAGACACCCGGCTCCCATCCCTTCAGCTCAACAAGAGACGGGATGGGCACGGGCGGCAGGGGAGAGACCCCGGAAGTGCCTCGCGAAGCGGCTCCGCAGAGTAATTCTCGTCGCGAAGCGACACCAACATCGTGAGCGCAGCGCCAGCGGAGCGAACCCAGGCAGCTTTCGGGGTCTCTCCCCTACCGCCTGGCGGAGCTTCGTTACCTGCGCCTCTTCTTCTTCTTTGGTGGCGGCGGAGGCGGCTTGGCAGCCGCAATCGCCGCCGGAGAGGCCATCGCCGGCGCCGGGATGAAGCGTTTTAGCGCGTACTGCTGGCCGATCGTCCAGAAGTTGGTCGTGATCCAGTAGAGGACGAGGCCGGCCGGGAAGCTGATCACGAAGGGGACGAAGACGAAGGGCAGGACCATCATCATCGTGCGCTGGCTTTTATCGGCGCTGACCGCCATGACCATGCCGGAGATCAGCTGCGTGCCGATGTAGAGGACGAGCAGGGCGATCAATTCGGCCCCGGTCGCCTTCGCGGTCAGGTCGTGGATGAAGAGGAACGACGCTTCGCTGCCGCAATGCCCCGCTTCGCAGCCGATGTCGGCGGGAAGCTCGTTGCGGAGGACGTGGAAGAGGGTGATGAAGACCGGCAGCTGGGCGATCAGCGGGATGCAGGAGGCAAAGGGGTTGACCTTGTTCTCTTTGTAGAACGCCATCATCTCCTGCTGCATGCGCTGCTGATCGTTCTTGTACTTCTCTTTGAGCTCCTTCAGCTGCGGCTGCAGAGCCTGCATGGCTCGCATCCCTTTCAGCGATTTGTAGGTCAGCGGGATCAGCAGCGCCCGGGTGCAGATCGTCAGCGCGATGATCGCGCCGCCCCAGCTGAGGCCGGCGTCGTCGTGGAAGAACTTGAGGACGCCGTTGGCTACGTCGACCAGCGGCTGCAGGATGTCAGCGGTCGGCATCAAGAGTGGGCCTCACGGTGATAGTCGGAGGGATCGACCGGGCCCACCCGCAGCGTGAAGCGGTCCGGAACGGGGTCGAAGCCGCCGTGGCTGAAGGGATTGCAACGCAGCAGGCGCCAGCAGGCGAGCAGCAGGCCCCTGATCGGCCCGAAGCGGCGAATCGACTGGCTCGCGTAGGCAGAACAGGTCGGCTCGTAGCGACAGCGCCGCGGCAGGGCGGGCGAAACGAGGCGCTGGTAGGCGGCGATCGGCGCCAGCAAAAGCCGTTTCACGTGGAACGCCTCCCCGCGCCAGCCTGCTCGAGTGCCTCTTCGAGACTCGCCTTGGCGCCCTCGGTCCCGTCGCGCTCGATCATCGCGGCGATCTCGGAGCGCGCCACCAGGACGAAGTCATGTCGCGGGGGAAGCCTGTCGGAAAGGCTCCAGAAGGCCTCGCGCAGGGTCCGCTTGACCCGATTGCGATCGACCGCGCCGCCGACCTTGCGACTGACCGAGACACCGAGGCGGACATCGCGCGCCTCCTCGTCCTTGCGGGGAAAGCTGTAGAGCACGAGGTAGCGCGTGGCATGAGAGGAGCCGTCGCGGTAGACGCGGTCGAACTCGGCACTCCGCGAGAGCCGCCGTCGCTTCGCCGCCATCACTCGAACCCGGCTGGGCGGACCGTCATCCCGGCGTGAGGCGTTTCCGGCCTTTGGCGCGACGCCGCTTCAGGATCGCGCGGCCCCCGCGCGTCGCCATCCTCGCCCGGAACCCGTGGGTCTTGGCCCGCTTACGCTTCTTCGGCTGATAGGTGCGCTTCATTGGGCGTCGCAGTATACGGAGGCGCCCGAGAATCATTTCTTCGGCATTTGCGACCCGCCTGGATTCGTGCGGAGAGGGCGCCGCTATCGTCGCTCGCCGGTGCCCGACGACTCGCCTGCACAGGACCTCGACGCCCTCTGGGAGGACGTCCAACGACGCCTGCGACTGGCTGTTCCCGAGTCGACCTTCAAGATCTGGCTCGAGCCGCTGCGGGCGGTTGGCTCCCAGGGCACGACGCTCTACCTCGCGGCGCCGGACGGGATCCAGACCTGGGTCGAGCGGCGCTACGCGCCCTTGCTCCGCGAAGCGCTCGCCGATGCACTCACCCCGCTGAGCGAGATCGCCTTCTCCAGCGGCGATGGCGGTGGCGCGGCTGAAGCAAAGGGGTCCTCGGCGGTGGAGCTCAACCCCAACTACACATTCGAGCGCTTCGTCATCGGCGAGGGAAACCGCCTGGCGCATGCAGCGGCGCTCGCCGTCGCCGAGACGCCCTCGGAGGCCTACAACCCGCTCTTCCTGCACGGTCCCCCGGGGCTAGGCAAGACCCATCTGCTCGGCGCGATCGCCAACTACCTGCAGGCCAACGCCCCCGGCCTCAGCGTGCGCTACACCACCGCGGAGGGCTTCACCAACGAGTTCGTCGCCGCGCTGCGGGCGAGCGGGGCGGAGAAGTTCAAGGGCCGTTACCGCGACCTCGACGTCCTCCTCGTCGACGACGTCCAGTTCCTGCAGGGCAAGCAGCACACCGAGGAGGAGTTCTTCCACACCTTCAACGCCCTCTATGAGGGGGGAAGCCAACTCGTGCTCTCGGCCGACCGGCTTCCCAGCGAGCTCTCGACGCTCGAGTCGCGACTGCGCGATCGCTTCGAGTGGGGCCTGACGGTGCCGGTCGGGCCCCCCGACCTCGCCACCCGCCTCACCGTCCTCCAGCGCCTTGCTCGCGAGGCGGGCCTCGAGCTGGCCGGCGACGACGCCCTCTCCGAGCTCGCTCGCCGGATCGACGCCAACGTGCGCCGCCTCCACGGCGGCCTGACCAAGGTGATCGCACACGCCTCGCTGACCGCCAGGCCGCTCAGCGCCGAGCTGATCGCCGAGCTGATCCCCCATCGCTCACAGGCAAGCGGGCCGACGACGGTGGAGGAGATCCAGCAACGCGTAGCGAGCGTCTTCGGCATCTCTCGGGCCGAGCTGGTCGGCAGCAGCCGTGCCGCTACCCCGCTGCGCGCTCGGCAGATCGCGATCCTGCTCACCCGAGAGGCGACCGACCTCTCTCTACCCCAGATCGGACGCCTCTACGGGGGGCGCGATCACTCGACCGTGCTCAACTCGCTGCGCCGCGCGGAAGCGACACTGAGTGGCGACGCCAACCTCGCTCGCCAGGTCGCCGAGTTGCGCTCTTCTATCCACAGCCCCCCAGCCAAACCCGCCTGACCGCCGACGGCACTGTAAGAATCAATGCCTTCCACAGCTATCTCCACAGCCAGAAAATCCCATGGCCATGCGGATTCCAGGTTGCTGCGGCTGTTTCCACAGGTACTAACTCAACTTAAGAGGACACCAGTCATTTGAAGCTGACCACCAAACGCGACCAACTCGTCTCGAAGCTCTCGGTTGTTTCGAGAGCGGTTTCCACGCGCGCCGCGACCCAGGCTCTCTCCGGCATTCTCCTCAGCGCCTCCGATGGCAGCGTGGCGATGGCGGCTACCGACGGGGAGATGGGATTGCGCACCGTGCTGGAGGCCGAGGTCGAGGGGACCGGGACGGTTCTGCTTCCGGGCCGCCTTCTCGCCGAGCTCGCCCGCTCGCTCGGCGACGAGAGCGTCGAAATCGAGCTGCGCGAGTCCGAGCACGACGTCGAGATCCGTAGTGGTGGGTCCAGCTTCCACCTCCGCGTCCTCCCTAGCGAGGACTTTCCCAACCTGCCCGACGAGGGCGCCGAGCCGCTGAAGATTCCGGCGCCGGCGTTGGCCGAGACGGTCGACCTGGTCGCTCCCGCCGCTTCGCGCGACGACATGAGACCCGTCCTCACCGGGGTGCTGGTCACCGCGGCGGGCGAAGAGATGACGATGGTCGCCACGGACTCTTACCGCCTCGCGGTCAAGCGCACCGAGCTGGAGGGCGCGATCGGCGGCGAGCTCGAGGCCAACATCCCGGCCAAGGCGCTGCGCGAGCTGGGCCGTCTCGTCGCCGGCGGGGAGATCGAGGAGGTGGCGGTGAGCCTGCTTCCCAATCAAGCCGTCTTCAAGGCAGGGGCGATTCTCCTCAATACGAGGCTGATCGATGGCCAGTTCCCCAACTTTCGACAACTCCTGCCGGAGTCCTACGAGCACGATGTCCGCTTGCCCCGGCCCGAATTCCTCGAGGTCGTGCGGCGGGTGAGCCAGCTGGCGCAGCGCAACGCGCCGCTACGGCTTTCGTTCTCGCAGGGCGAGCTGAAGGTGTCCGCTTCGACGCCGGACGTGGGAGATGCCGAGGAGACGATGCCGGCCGCGTTCGAGGGGGAGCCGCTGGAGATTGGCTTCAACCCGGAGTTCCTGCGCGAGGGGATCGAAAGCGTCGAGGGGGACGAGGTGGTGCTACGACTGATCTCGCCGCTGCGGCCCGGTCTGCTGCAGCCGGTCGACAACGAAGACTTCCGCTATCTGGTGATGCCGATCCGCCTCAACGTCTGATGGCCACCTAGGGCGTGCACCTGTGCTGGTCACCGCCGTCGAAGCGAGGCCGCTGCGCAGCCTGAGCGACGTGCGGATCGAGCTGGGGGAGGGGATCGTCAGCCTGATCGGCCCCAACGGCGCCGGCAAGACCAACCTGCTCGAGGCCCTCTACTTCGCCCTCACCGGCCGCTCGTTCCGGACTTCGGACAGGCGCGAGCTGATCCCCTTCGGCGACCAGCTCGCCCGCGCCGAGGCGGTGGTTCGCGATGGAGACGGGATCGAGCACCGTTTCCTCGCCTCGATCGGTCGAGCCGAGGGCCGACGCCATCTGCTCGACGGTAACGCTGCGGAGCCAGCCGAGCTCGCCCGCCACCGTCCCCCTGTGGCTGTCTTCTCACCAGACCGCTTGGCGCTGGTCAAGGGCCCACCGGCTGAACGCCGCGCCCACCTCGACCGCTACCTGGCCGTCCGCTGGCCCCCTCGTGCGGGTCTGCGCCAGCGTTATGGCCAGGCTCTGGCCCAGCGCAACGCACTGCTGGCGCGGCTCGCCGGCGGTCGCGCCGGCGGTGACCTCGATGTCTGGGATGCGGCTTTGGCCGAGGTCGCGGAGACCTTGATCTCCGCCCGGGCCGAGGCGGTCGCCGAGCTCGCCCCGTTCTTCGCCGAGGCCGCGGACGACCTCGGGCTGGCTGGCGGCGGCTCGATCGAGTACGCGCCGCGGGCGTCGGGCTCGGCCGCGGAGATCCGCGCTGGCTTGGCGGAACGCCGCGACGCGGATCTGCGCCTCGGCCGCACGTCGTGGGGGCCGCATCTGGACGAGCTGAAGGTTGCCGCGGGAGGCCGATCGCTGCGCCGCTACGGCTCTCAAGGGCAGCAGCGGGCGGCTCTCCTGGCGCTGCTCTTCGCCGAGCGGGAAGCGCTCCTTGCCGCGCACCGGGTCGCGCCACTGCTCCTGCTCGACGACGTGATGAGCGAGCTCGACCCGCCGCGACGCGACCGCCTTGTCAGGCGTCTGATCCGTGGTGGCCAGACCCTGATCACCGCCGCGGCCGAGGAGTCGGTCCCGGCACCCGCCTGCGAGCGCCGGGTGCGGATGCCATTCGACGTCGCCCGCTCGGCCGCGGCATGAGCCGCCGCCGCGTCCCCCGGCCTGCTTCCGAGGCGTTCCGCTCAGCGCTCCGCCAAGCCGCTCCGAAAACGCGCCTCGCGGCCGTGCAGTCGGTCTGGGAGGGGGTCGTCGGCGAGCGGGTGGCGGCGGCGGCCCAGCCGGTATCCGAACGACATGGAGAGGTGACCGTTGTCTGCGCAGACTCGGTTTGGGCGCAGGAGCTCGACCTGATGCAGGAGCGCCTCCAGCGGGGTCTGCGCGAGCAACTCGGCGAGGATGCGCCAACGAGTTTGCGCTTTCGCGTGAGAGACTCCCGCAATTAGTCACAGTTTACCGTGATTTGCAGGGCTTTTTTTACCTGGGCGCGGCCGTTCCAGGGGCTCGAACTGGTATCCTTATGTCAACTCGAATTTCGCCCCGACCAGGCGCGCAGAGAGCGCCAGGCGGTCGGGGTTTTCTGTGAGACGCGGAAAGGACCAGTTGCCCGATACGAATGAGAGCGCCGCCGGCGCTGCGGCGAAAAAAGACGACTCCTACGGCGCCAAGGACATCACCGTCCTCGAGGGCCTGGAAGCGGTTCGCAAGCGGCCCGGCATGTACATCGGCTCGACCGGACCGCGCGGGCTCCACCATCTCGTCTACGAGGTGGTCGACAACTCGGTCGACGAGGCACTCGCGGGCCACTGCAGCGCAGTCCGGGTCGTTCTCCACCCCGACGACAGCTGCACCGTCTCCGACGACGGGCGCGGCATCCCTGTCGAAGAACTGAAGAAAGAGAAGCGACCGGCGGCCGAGGTCGTGCTGACGACGCTGCACGCCGGCGGCAAGTTCGGCGACGGCGGTGGCTACAAAGTCTCCGGCGGGCTGCACGGCGTCGGCGTCTCGGTCGTCAACGCGCTCTCGTCACGGCTCCATCTGGAGATCAGCCGCGGTGGCAGCGTCTGGAGCCAGGACTACGAGCGCGGCAAGCCTCAGAACCCGTTGACCGCAGGCGCGAAGACGAGCGAGACCGGCACGACCCTGACCTTCCAGCCCGACCCGGAGATCTTCGAAGAAGTCGAGTTCGACTTCCAGACCCTGGCCGACCGGCTTCGCGAGACGGCCTTCCTCACCCGCGGCCTGAAGATCGAGCTGGTCGACGAGCGCGGCCAGACCAACAGCGTCACCTTCCAGTACGAGGGGGGGATCGAGGACTTCGTCCGCCACCTCAACGAGAACAAGGACGAGGTGCACCGCAAGGTGATCTTCTTCGAAGGCGACAAAGAGGAGGGGCAGGTCGAGGTGGCGATGCAGTGGAACAGCTCCTATCAGGAGTCGATCTTCAGCTTCGCCAACAACATCAACACCCACGAGGGCGGTTCTCACCTCTCCGGTTTCCGGGCGGCTCTGACCCGCACCCTGAATGCCTACGCGCGCAACAAAGGGCTGCTCAAAGAGAAGGACGACAACCTCGCCGGCGAGGACGTGCGCGAGGGTCTGACCGCGGTGATCTCGGTCAAGTTGCACGACCCACAGTTCGAGGGCCAGACCAAGACCAAACTCGGCAACCCACCGATTCGGGGCCTGGTCGAGGAGACGGTCAACCGCAAGCTCGGCGAGTACTTCGAGGAGAATCCTGCCGACGCGCGGCGGGTGATCGGCAAGTCGATCGACGCCTCGAGGGCACGCGCCGCGGCACGCAAGGCACGTGACCTGACCCGCAAGTCGGCACTGGAGAACTCGACCCTGCCGGGCAAGCTCGCCGACTGCACGGTCAAGGACCCGAGCCTGGCCGAGATCTTCGTGGTCGAGGGAGACTCCGCAGGTGGCTCGGCGAAGCAGGCGCGGGACCGCAATACCCAGGCGGTGTTGCCGCTGCGCGGCAAGATCATCAACGTCGAGAAGAGCCGCATCGACAAGGTCCTGGCCAACAACGAGATCCAGGCCCTGATCACGGCGATCGGCACCGGCGTCCACGATGAGTTCAACATCGAGGAAGCGAGGTACCACAAGATCGTGATGGCGACCGACGCCGACGTCGACGGTGCCCACATCCGCACCCTGGTCCTCACCTTCCTCTACCGGCAGATGCCAGAGTTGATCGACGCCGGCTACGTATACATCGCCAAACCGCCTCTCTACCGGGTCAAGCAGGGCAACCAGGAGACCTACCTCGAGCGCGAGTCCGAACTCGAGGAGCTCTTGCTGCGCGACAAACTCGAGGACTTCCAGCTGATCGACGCGAGCGGCAACGCGAAGAAGCTGACCTCGAGCCGCTGGCAGGCTTATGTCCGCCGCGCGAAGGAGTACGAGGGTTGGGGCTCCTCCCTGCAGGCGGAGTTCGGCCACGACACGGTCCGCTTCCTCGAGGAGTCGAACCTGCTCGACGAGGGCGTCGCCAGCGTCTCCGCCGCAGCCAAGCTGCTCGGTGAGAAGACGCTGGAGGGAGCGCCCTTCGACACCGAGGTGGTCGAGGTCGCCGACGAGTTCGTGGTCGTCAAGGCAATCGAACGCAAGAGCGGGCTGGCGCGGACCCACCGTCTCCCGGCTGAGCTTTTCTCGCACTTCGACTACCGCAAATTCGCCGAGGTTCACGAGGCGCTGCTCAAACAGGTCGGGCGTCCGCCCTTCGAGATTCAGCTGGGCGAGCGTCGCAACATCGCGCTCTCCTTCCAGGCGCTGCGTGGAGCGGTGTTGGAGCTCGCCCGCCATGGCGTCCAGCTGACCCGCTTCAAGGGACTCGGCGAGATGAACGCCGACCAGCTGCGCGAGACGACGATGGACCCCGCCAGCCGCACGCTGGCCCGGGTGACGCTCGAAGACGCCACTGCCGCCGATCTGATCTTCTCGATGCTGATGGGCGATCAGGTCGCGCCGCGGCGTGAGTTCATCGAGGCGCACGCGAAGGAGGTTCGCTTCCTTGACGTCTAGAGCCAACCACCTGTCCAGCGGGGCGATCGGCTGATGGCCCTCGAGGCCCTGACCGGGCGCATCGAGGAGCGCGAGCTCGAGAAGGAGATGCGCTCGTCCTATCTCGACTACGCGATGAGCGTGATCGTGGGGCGGGCGCTGCCCGATGCCCGCGACGGCCTCAAGCCGGTCCACCGGCGGGTGCTCTACGCGATGCACGACGTCGGCCTGCAGCCGACCCGGGCCTACCGTAAGTGCGCCTTCATCGTCGGCGAGGTGATGGGCAAGTACCACCCGCACGGCGACTCGGCTATTTACGACACGCTGGTGCGGATGGCGCAGGACTTCTCCCTGCGCTACCAGCTCGTCGACGGTCAGGGCAACTTCGGCTCGATCGACGACGACCCGGCAGCGGCGATGAGGTACACCGAGGCGCGGTTGACCCGGCTCGCGACCGAGTTGCTGCGCGACATCGACGCGGACACTGTCGACTTCGGCCCCAACTACGACGAATCGACCCAGGAGCCGTTGGTGCTGCCGGCACGCTTCCCGAACCTGCTGGTCAACGGCACCTCGGGGATCGCGGTCGGGATGGCGACCAACATCCCGCCGCACAACCTGCGCGAGGTCGCCGGCGCGGTCGCCGCCTACATCGACGACCCCGAGGTCGACCTCGCCGGCCTGATGGAGCACGTCAAGGGCCCCGACTTCCCGGGCGGCGGGATCATGAGTCGCGAGGGCATCCGCGACGCCTACGCCTCCGGCCGCGGCAGCATCAAGGTCCGCGCTCGCGCTCACGTCGAGCCGCTCAAGGGAGGCAAGGAGGCGATCGTCGTCACCGAGCTTCCCTTCACGGTCAAGAAGCTCGGCGACGGTGGCCTGGTCACCAAGATCGCCGACCTCGTCCGCGACAAGAAACTCGAGGGGATCTCGGACCTCCGCGACGAGTCGGACGGCTCCGGAATGCGGCTGGTGATCGAGCTAAAGCGCGGCGGCCCGCCCGCCAAAGTGGTTCTGAACAATCTCTACAAGAAAACCGCGATGCAGACGACCTTCGGCGCCAACATGGTGGCGCTGGTCGACGGCGTGCCGAAGACGCTGAGCCTGCGCGAGCTGATCCACCATTACGTGGACCACCAGCGCGAGGTCGTCACTCGCCGCACCCAGTACGAACTGCGCCGCGCCGAGGCCCGCGCCCACATCCTCGAGGGGCTGTTGGTCGCACTCGACAACCTCGATGCGGTGATCGCGCTGATTCGCGGCTCGTCCGACCCCGACGCGGCGCGCGAGGGCCTGATCGCCAAATTCGAGCTCTCGCGCGAGCAGGCCCAGGCGATCCTCGACATGCGCCTGCAGCGACTGACCGCGCTCGAGGCCGACAAAGTTCGCGCCGAGCACGCCGATCTGATGGAGCGGATCGGCGAACTGCGAGCGATCCTCGGCGACGAGGCTAAGGTGATGGCGCTGGTCAAGGAAGAGCTGGCCGAGATCGTCGAGGCCTACGGCGACGAGCGGCGCACCGAACTCGCCCACTTCGAGGGCGACGTCGGGATCGAGGACATGATCGCCGACCAGCAGATGGTCATCTCGCTGACCGCCTCCGGCTACGTCAAGCGCTTGCCGCTGGCGACCTACCGCCAGCAGCACCGCGGCGGCGTCGGGGTGATGGGGATGAACATGAAGGAGGACGACTACATCGCCCATCTCCATATCTGCTCGACTCACGACTACTTGCTCTTTTTCACCAACAAGGGCAAGGTCTACCGGCTCAAGGTCTACGAGCTGCCGGAGGGCTCGCGGACGGCGAAAGGGAGCGCGCTGGTCAACCTGCTGCCGCTGCGCGAGGGCGAGAAGGTGATGGCGGTGATCCCGACCCGGGACTTCAAAGAGAACAAGTACCTGGCCTTCGCCACCGCCAAGGGTCAGTTCAAGAAAACCGAGTTCCTCGCCTACAACACGCCGATCCGCGCCGACGGCATCATCGCGATCAAGGTGCGCGACAGCGACGAGCTGGTGCAGGTGCGGCTGACCTCGGGCGAGGACGACATCCTGATGGTCTCCAAGTCGGCCCACGCGGTGCGCTTCTCAGAGGGCGAGGCGCGTCCGATGGGGCGCGACACCTCCGGCGTGAAAGGGATGAACGTGAGCGCCAAGGTCGGCCGGGAGGCGAACCGGGTGCTGGCGATGGACGTCGCCCGCGACGACACCGAGCTCTTCGTCGTCACCGAGAACGGCTACGGCAAGCGGACGTCGATCGCCGAATACCCGCGCAAGGGCCGTGGCACGAAAGGCGTCCAGACGGCGAAGCTGACCGAGAAGAAGGGTGGCCTGGCCGGCGCGCTGATCGTGCGCGAGCACCAGGAGCTGCTCTTCATCTCCCAGCACGGCATGGTGCAGCGGACCTCGGCGAGCGGGATCTCGCTGATGGGCCGTCCCACGCAGGGAGTGAAGGTGATGAACATCAAGGACGACGACCGGGTCAGCGCCGTCGCCCTCGTGGTCGAGTCCAGCGAGACGCCGGCGCCCAACGGCGACGCGCCGCAGCAGGACGAACTCGCAGAGTAGGGCGGGAGGGGGTGTCCCTCGCCCCGACTCGCGGCCCTTGTCTGTAGCCGTGTCTGTCGCTACCATGTCGGATAGTGCGACATAGACCCGACATCCGCGGAAAGACCGGAGATGACCATGCCGGACCTCCTTTCTAGACCAGACCGAGAGCAGCTCGAGCGGCTGGGCGGTGAGATCGAGCGTTGGCAGGCGGACCTCCAGGAGGATCTCGCTACGACCGTGGCCGAGGGCCCGGCCGCTGAGCACCCAATCGACTCTGCCTACGTGGAGCGATTCGTTGAAACAGCGCAGCGGTTGTCCTCGCAAGTTCACAAGGAAGTTCCGCCCGATCTCGATCCCGAGGCTCTCGCTGAGATCCGCGGCCATCTCATCGACGGACTCGAGGCTCTTAACGAGCTCGACGAGGAGCGGCCTTTGGACAGCGTCGATGCCTTCGTAGTCCATGCGGAGTCGGTTCGGCACATAGTGCGCGACGCGCTCGACGGCCAGCCCGGCGGCAATGAATCGAGCGCCAAAGAACTCCTTGACGGGCTGTACAAGCAGTTGCCGGGAGTCACGCGCAAGCAGTTGGGCGAGTTGGTCGGCGTTGGCGAGAGGCAGATTCAGCGCTTGGCGAAAGACGAAGGGTCGAGCCCGGCTCGTCGTCTTCAGCTCGTCGCCCGCCTGGTTGCGCTGCTCTGGCGCGCTTGGACGCCGGCGGGAGTCGTCGCTTGGTTCTATAGAAAACGAGCCGACCTGGACGGCCATGCGCCGATCGACATCCTCGAAGATCCAGAATATGAGCGAGCCCTGACCCTCGCCACGCGCGCCGGTCGGGCCCAGCATGGCTCGTGAGCCAAAGCCGAGGCTCGCCCAGTTCGATGACGTGGCATTTCGCTACTCGAACTACGACACGCCTTTCTGGGTCCGCCCCAATTCAGAACCGGGTCGTTGGCACCGGGTCGGCGACGGAGCGACTCAATATCTGAGTACGACGGTGGACGGAGCATGGGCGGAGTTGATTCGCGCGGAGGGGCTTCGCTCCGAGCAGGAGATTGAGCTTGTACGCATGCCGATGTGGGTTGCCGAAGTGCACGTTCAGCGCATCGCCGACTACAGCACCTTTGAGAAGGCCGAAGCGTCAGGCTTTCCGCCCGACGCCCTGATCGACGACGATCATTCCCGCTGTCGAGAAGAGGGGAGACGGCTTCGCGAAGGAGGCTTTCAGGGAGTCGTGGCGCCTTCTGCGGCGCTCTCAGGCAGTAACAGCTTGACGCTGTTCGGACCGAGAATCGCCTCGACTTGGAAGCTGAAGCCCCTTCTGGCATCGTCGATTCCCGCGATGAAGATCGCGGTTGGAGCACCGCCCGAAGGAATCGTGGAGCGAGTGCGCCACAGAGGTGAAGGACACACGTCCTACGAGAAATTTCGCGCAGCCACGCACACCCGCCGCCGATCAGGCAGCGACCGGTAAGTACTGCTGCCAGGCAGGCGGGATGTTTGGGCTGGCTACCTGGATGAAGATGCTGGGGCCTGGGGCCTTGGGCGACTTCTTCGGGTGCATCTGGATCTCGTGGGGGAGGCGGTTGCCCTTGCGTCTGTTGCAGCTGGCGCAGGCCGCGACGATGTTGCCCCAGACCGATTTGCCCCCGCGGCTGCGTGGGATGACGTGATCGACCGTCAGCCCCGATTTGGTCGAGCCGCAGTACTGGCAGGTCCAGGAGTCGCGGGCGAGGACGGCAAGCGCCTCGTCGTCGCCGAGATCGACGTAGC
>DAIRWC010000016.1:0-14808 GCA_036802505.1 Solirubrobacterales bacterium | reverse complement strand
CATCATTGCCTGCTGCCCGGCGCCCAAAGGCTTCCCTGGGGCCCTGTTTATCCTTGCGCGCACCAGCTTTCGCTTCGAGGGCACCGAGCTGAGCCAGACTCTGACCGAACACTGTGGGGTGAGCCGATGAAAAAGGGAATCGCAGCCGTCCTGGCGATGGCGCTGCTGGTTAGTGCGCTCTGGGCCGCTGGCGTTATGGCGGCCGGCCACCATAGCGGTGGACCTACCGCTTATCGTGGCAAGACCTCACAGAAGAAGTCGATTCGCGTCGTGGCCACTTCGGGTCGCATAACCCTGCAGAATTTCGGGGCGCGCCTTCTCTGTCGCGACGGCAGCGTTCTCTACGCCAACGCGGCCGGCTTCGAAGCTACGCCACTATCGCGCGGAGGGCACTTTTCGGATGTCCAGTACGGAAAGGGCAACACGGTCAGCTGGCAGGGGAAGGCACGGCCCGGCAGGGTCGTCGGCCATCTGCGGATCACCGCCCAGCTGAAGGGCGGCGTCCACTGCGACTCCCAGCCCGTGCGCTTTGTGGTCAAGCCCAAGTAGGAAGCGCCATGAGCCCCCAGGGCCCGCAATGAGGCAGAAGCGCCTCGTGTGGATGCTGGCGCTTGGGGCGCTTACGGCGTTCCCGACTATGGCTTCGGCTTCCCCGGACCCATACATTTTCACGCCCGAAGCGGGCAGCGAAGAAACGGAAGTGCCCCCCCGCGGGTTTCTCGAGGGGCCCTGCGGCCTCGCCGTCGACGATGAAGGCCGTTTCTATGTCTCCGACTTCGGCCACAACTCGATCGATGTCTTCACCGAAAAATTCCAGTTCTACCCCGCGGAATTACAGCTCAACCATGTGACGAGCAAAGCTCCCAATCGCGCCTGTGGGCTCGCAATCGACCCGCTTGGCCGTCTTTACGTCAGCGGGTACCATGGCACCGTACTCCGCTTCGATTCGATTGCGGGCGACGGTCGCACCGAACTGTATTCGGGCTTCGCCACCGGTGTGGCGGCCGAAGGCGCCGGCGGAAATGTCTTCGTCGACGAGTACACCCACATCTCCGTCTACGGGCCGACGGGGGACCCGGTGGAAGTCGGCGGGGCGCCGCTTGAGATCGGGGAAGCATCACTGGAAAAGGGCTTCGGAGTGGCCGTCTCTGGTTATCCGGGGACCAAAGGCTTCCTCTACGTCGCCGACGCGGGGAGCAACACCGTCAAGGTCTATAACCCGGCGACCGACACGGAAAACCCGGTGGAGGAAATCGCCCCCGGCTTCACCTCGCTTCGCGACTCAGCGCTCGCGGTCGACGACAAAACCGGCGAGCTCTACGTCACCGAAGACCTGCAGCCCAAAGTCGTCGATTCGGCCGAAGCGGCAATTCAGGTCTTCGAATCCGACGGCAACCATGAGGCCCGGCTGAAATACAATGTTTTCGACGCCCGTCCGAGCGGCTTGGCGGTCGACAACTCCGGAGGCAAAGCCCAGGGTCGGGTCTACGTCACCTCAGGGAGCGCCGAGCACGCCAGCGTCCTGGCCTATGAAGAGGGGGCGGCAGGCAGCGAAACGCTCCCTGCGCCGCCGATTCAGGAAGCGCCGCCGTCAGCCGAAGGCTCCGAAGCGCCGCTGCCGGAACCGCCTCCGTCGGTGACCTGCGAGAACGACTCTTGCCAGCAGCTCCCCGCCGAACCGACCGACCCGGAGCTGACCACCCTGCAGGAAGGCTCGGCCGACCCACCGGTACGCTACTTCAACACCAACCGCCTGCCCCACTACGCGACCTTCCACGGCCACCACCATCGCGCGGCGCACCGCAAGGGCAAGGGCGGTCATCTCGCCGCAAAGCGCGGTCGGAAGGCGAGTAGCCAGTAAAGGGGGCCGAGCGGGAGTTGGTTCCCGTGGCCAAGGGACTGAGCGATGAGGAGAACGCTGCTCGTATCGATTTTGGCGCTGGGAGCGCTCGCGACCGTCCCGGCCGTGGGTTCGGCAACGAGCGAGCCCTACACCTTCACGCCCGAACCCGGCAACGCCTACGAAGTGCCCCCCGTCGGGTACCTCGAAGGGCCCTGTGGCATCGCTGTGGACTTCGAAGGCAACTTCTATATCGCTGACTATGGTCACCACGCGATCGATGTCTTTGGCCCCTCTCTCGACTACGGGGAACAGATCAAGGAGGCTCCCACGCACTCCGGGGCCAGCTCTACCGACAATGGCCCTTGTGGGCTCGCAGCCGACTCCCTCGGCCGTCTCTACGTGAACGAGCTCCACCGCGCCGTCCTGCGTCTTAATACCGAACTTGATCCAGGCCCGGCCACCGGGGTGGCGGCCGAAGCTGCTGGCGGAAATGTGTTCGTCGACGATCGCACCCACATCTCCGCCTACGGGCCGACCGGCGCCCCGATCGAAGTCGCCGGGCAGCCGCTGCAGATCGGCGAAGGCTCGCTTGAAAAGGGGTATGGGGCGGCCATCTCCGCCTATCCGGGGACCAAAGGCTTCCTCTACGTAGCCGACGCGGGTAGCAACACCGTCAAGGTCTATGACCCGGCGACCGACATCGAAAACCCGGTGGAGGAAATCGCCCCCGGCTTCATTTCGCTTCGTGACTCGGCGCTCGCGGTCGACGACGAAACCGGCGAGATCTACGTCGTCGACGACCTGCAGCCCAATGTCACCGAATCTCCCGAAGCGGTGGTCCAAGTCTTCGAAGCCGACGGCCACTATGAGGGCCGCCTCAAATACAATGTCTTCAACGCCCGTCCGGTGGGGCTTGCCGTCGACAACTCGGGAAGCTCGAGCCAAGGCCGCGTCTACGTAACCTCGGGGACCACCGAATACGCCAGTGTCCTGATCTACCAACCGGGCTCGGCAGGCTCCGAAACGTACTCCGCGCCGCCGATTCGCGAACCGCTACCGCCGGCTCAGGGCTCCGGAGCGCCGCTGCCCGAACCACCTCCTCCGGTGACCTGCGAGGGCGATTCGTGCCAGCAGCTCCCCGCAGACCCCACCGACCCGACGCTGACCACGCTGCTGGAAGGTTCGGTTGACCCGCCGGTCCGCTACTTCAACACCAACCGCCTGCCCCACTACGCGACCTTCCGCGGACACCATCGTCGCAGGGCGCACCGCAAGGGCAAGCGATCAAGCGCGGATAGCGGCGAAGCTCCGCTCTGAGCCCCCACGCCGCTAAAGTTGATTCCAGCGCCCGGATAGCTCAGTTGGTAGAGCACTTCCATGGTAAGGAAGGGGTCACGAGTTCGAGTCTCGTTCCGGGCTTCGCGCGGCGGGCGATCCGGCCCTACGCGATGGCGCGAATGTAGACGGTGCCCGCCCGCTGCGATGGCCGGTCAGGCTCTGCCTCGCCGGCGACGGCCGATCAGGGCCTCCGGCGGGCCGCCCCGCATCGTCGGCGAGGAGGTGCCGAGGAGCTCGCGGGAGGCCGCCGACGTCACAGGGCGTCTCCGCACCCCTTCAACAAGCCGACTCTGCTCTGCTATGCGCGCCGCCGTTTTGAGACAGAGACGTTTATCATTCCTCGAAGCCGCCGCATGTTGGGGGCAGATGCCTAAAAGGCTTGGACCGCGGGGGCGGGGATGGACGGGAGAGCGCAGCAACCAGACGATTTCTCCAGCGCGTTCGAGTCAGCTTTCGCCCGTCTTCAGGTCTTGCTCGAGATGGCCTGCATCGGCGGCGGTCCCTGGCCCAAGAGGGTGAGGGTGGCGGTTCGTCAGGCACTCGACTTCGCCGCCGCCGAGCCGGCAGCGGCCAGCGTGCTCACGAATGCCGCTCTGGGCCAGGGCAGAGACGGCCTCGAGCGCTACGAGCGCCTGATGGCCTACCTCGCGGGGCTGCTGAAGCCCGGCCGTGCAGAGAGTTCGCACGGTGCCGATCTGCCGTCGACGACAGAGCGCTCGCTGGCCGGTGGCATCGCGACGATCGTCGCCAACCGGCTTGCCCGCGGGCGGGCGGAGGAGCTGCCTGGACTGAGCCCCGAGGTGGTTCAGTTCATCCTCACCCCTTATATGGGGACCGAGGAAGCGAGGCGGATCGCGACGGAAGGCGACTGGCCAACCGGCCAGCCCGACCGGTAGCCTGCGCGGCTCATGGACTTCTCGCTGACCGACGAGCAGAACGACTTCGTCGCCGCGATCCGCGATTTCTGCGCACGCGAGGTCGGCACCCAGGAGCAGCGCGAGAAGCTGACCGACGGCTACGAGCTGCACCACAACTTCGACCTCTACAAGCAGATGGCCGAGCTCGGTTGGCTTGGGGTGACGATCCCCGACGAGTACGGCGGCTCGGGTGGTTCGATGCTCGACGCCTGCCTCTTCATGGAGGAGACCTCCCGCGGCCTGGCCCCGATCGGCGGCTACGCGACGACGCTGATCGTCGCCGGCGCAACCCAGCGCTTCGGCACCGACGGGCAGAAGAAGGAGATCCTCGGCGGCATCGCTGCCGGCGCGGTCGAGGCGATCGCGATGACCGAGCCCGAGGCCGGTTCCGACGTCGGCGCCCTCACCACCTCGGCCGAGCAGGTAGACGGCGGCTTCGTCCTCAACGGCCAGAAGGTCTTCATCTCCAACGCCCACATCGCCGACCACATCCTGATCGTCTGCCGCACGACCAAGGGCGAGAACAAGCACGACGGCCTCTCGATGATCTGGGTCCCGCGCGAGACCAAGGGCCTTGAGATCGTCCCGATCAAGACGATGGGCGGCAGCGAGACCAACACGCTCTACCTGACCGACGTCGAGGCTCCGGCGGACGCCCTGCTCGGCCAGGTCGACCAGGCCTGGACGCAGCTGATGGCAGGTCTTAACGTCGAGCGCCTGATCCTCGCCTCGACGATGCTCGGCATCGCCCAGCGCGCCTTCGACGACGCGCTCGCCTATGTAAAGGAGCGCAAGCAGTTCGGCCGCCCGATCGGCTCCTTCCAGGCGCTCCAGCACCGCCTCGCCGACATGGCGACCGAAATCGAGTCGGCCCGGCTGATGACGCGCTGGGTCGCCGCCCTGACCGACGAGGACCCCGGCCGGATGCTGCCGCGGGAGGCCTCGATGGTGAAGCTGCACGTGACCGAGATCGCCAAACGCGTCGCGGTCGAGGGGATGCAGCTGATGGGCGGCTACGGCTACTCCTCCGAGTACGACATGGAGCGCCTCGTGCGCGCGACGATGGTCTCGACCATCTACGGCGGCACGAGCGAGATCCAACGCACGATCATCGCCAAAACCCTCGGCCTGTAGCGGGCCGGGGCGCGTTTCTTACGCATAGCGTCAGGAAAGTGCCCCGCGGCGCTGGAGGGCACCGCGGAGGATGGCTGCGACGCGGGCCGATTCGTCGAACACCTGCCGGTAGGAGAGATGCTGGACGTCATAGCCGCGTGCCCGGAGCATCAAGTCGCGCTCTCGATCGTCCTCGAAGGCCGTTCGGCCGCGGTGGGATCGATAGCCGTCCGTCTCGACGACCAACTTCTCCTCCACCCAGCAGAAGTCGACCGTAAGCGCCCCGACTCGTAGGTTCACGGCCGGTGCCGGCAGCCGATGACGTCGGCATAGCCACAGAAACCGACGCTCGAGTTCGCTGCGTGTCCCGTCTGAAGCAACGCCCGATCCCGTCGGCAAGCCGAAGAAGTCGGCTTGCCGGACGGCCCGGCGCAATTCTCCGTCCGCGACAGTTGAGCGAAGATCTTCAAGGGTTCGGGCAGGTGAGGTGACGGGGATCCCGCGTTGGTGGGTCATCTCCCTTTGCACCAACAACTTGGGGCGGTGGATGCGGATCCCCTGTCGCTTGCGTCTTCCGCTTCTGCCGGGTAGGGAGACGTCGACCGGGCCGTGGTCCGCGGGTAGCAAACCCCAGAGCGCGGCGGCACTGCGGTGGCTGAGGGCGGCGCTCCCCGAAAACGCCAGCACCGCTGCCATCCATTGTCGCTCGTTGCTCGGTGCGATGTGTCCCACCGCGTAAACCCCTCGATGCAGCCTGTGCAAGCGCCCCAGGCGCACTCGTCGCATCACGGCGGCGTCACTCAGTCCTGCATCATGCAACTGCCTGATCGAGATCGCACCGTGTTGCCGACCGGCGATCGCCGCAACCACCCGCTCTGGGGCGCTTTCCTTACGCATAGCGTCACAAAGGCGCCCCAAGCGCAGACTCTCCCCCCCGTGCCTCGGGAAACCGCCCAGTGAGCGAGGAATCCCTGGGCGCCGCAGAGCGCTATCCTTCGCGACAGCCTCGCGCTTCGGCCCGGGGTTTTCTCTTGTAACGGCGTCCTTTCGGCAACGAGGAGAACATGGCTCGCGGAGATGTCCGCATCGCGGTAACGCTGGCTTGCGAAGACTGCAAGCGGCGCAATTATCAGACCAACAAGTCGCGGCGAAATTCGCCGGACCGAGTCGAGCTGCGCAAGTACTGCCGCTGGTGCGGCCATCACACGGCCCACAAGGAGACGCGGTAGCCCGCCATGGCGAAAACGCGCGCACAGCGCAAGGCGGAGAAACGCGCCCGCGAAGCCGAAGAGCAGAAACGCTCCGGCTCAGCAGCTAGCGCCCGCAAGTCCGACTCGCGCGCCCAGCACGACACCCAGGTTCCCGTCTCCGGCGACATCGCCGAGATCGAAGCGGTCGAGGCGGGAATCGCGGCTGGGGCCACGGAAGCCGATCTCGAAACTCCGGACGCGCCGAAGCCGCGCAGCCTGCGCCGCGCCGAGGCCAAAGAGGCCAAGCTGGCCGAAAAGCGCCAGCGCGAGGACAGCAAGCGCAAGGAGCGCGAGCAGCTCGCCAAGCGCCAGAAACAGGCGCAGGCCGAGAAGCGCCAGCGCGGCGGAGTCATCGGCTTTCTGGTTTCCTGCTGGGCGGAGTTGCGCAAAGTTCAGTGGCCGGACCGCGAAACCCTGGTCCAGGCAACGGCCGTGACGATCATCTTCGTCGCCGTCGCCGCCACCTACCTCGGCGTCCTCGACTCCGTCTTCAGCCTCCTCATCAAGCAGATCCTTTAGCGGGATCCCAAGACAAAGGCAACCTCCAGATGTATCGCTGGTACGTGATCAACACCTACTCCGGGCACGAGAACAAGGTCAAGCACAATCTCGAGCACCGAGTTCAGACGATGGCCCAGAACCGCAACGTGCGCCAGGTCGTGGTGCCGACCGAGCAGGTGATGGAGCTCAACAAAGAAGGCCAGAAAGAATCGAAAGAGAAACGGACGATGCCCGGCTACGTCTTGGTCAACATGGAGATGACCGACGACGCCTGGGGCCTGGTCAAGAACACCCCCGGCGTGACCGGCTTCGTCGGTTCCCGCAACAAGCCGGTGCCGCTCTCCAAACCGGAGGTCGACCGCTTGCTGCACCGTGAGACCGCCGAGCGGCCCCGCACCCAGGCACAGTTCTCGATCGGCGAGTCGGTCAAGGTCATCTCCGGCCCGCTCTCCGATTTCTCCGGCGAGATCGCCGAGATCAACGAGGACGCCGCCAAACTCAAGGTGCTGGTCTCGATCTTCGGCCGCGAGACGCCGGTCGAGGTCAACTACGACCAAGTCAAGAAGATCTAGCGCGGCCCGCTACCCTTCCCGATCCCGATGGCGAAAAAAGTCCTCACTCTCATCAAGCTGCAGATCCAGGCAGGCAACGCCAACCCGGCGCCGCCGGTCGGCCCCGCCCTGGGTCAGCACGGCGTCAACATCATGGAGTTCTGCAAAGCCTTCAACGCCCAGACGCAGAGCGAGGGCGGCACGATCATCCCGGTCGAGATCACCGTCTATGAGGATCGCACCTTCAGCTTCATCACCAAGACGCCCCCCGCCGCGGTGCTGATCCGCGAGGCGATCGGGATCAAAAAGGGCTCGGGCGAGCCGCACGTGAACAAAGTCGGCACGATCACCCCGGAGCAGATCCGCCAGATCGCCGAGCGCAAGATGCCCGACCTCAACGCCAACGACCTCGACGCCGCCTCGAAGATCATCGCCGGCACCGCCCGGTCGATGGGCGTGGACGTCAAATAGCCATGGCCCACGGCAAACGCTTCCGCAAAGAGCTCGGCAAAGTCCAACGCGAGCGTGAGTATCCGCCCGCCGAGGCGATCTCGCTGATCAAGGAGACCGCCAGCGCCGGATTCGACGAGACCGTCGAGCTGCACTTGCGGCTTGGCGTCAACGTCCGCCACGCAGAGGAGCAGCTGCGCGGGACCCTCGCCCTGCCCCACGGCCTCGGCAAAGACGTGACGATCGCGGTCTTCGCCGAAGGCCAGCAGGCCCGCGACGCGGAGGCGGCCGGGGCGGATTTCGTCGGCAGCCAGGACCTGGTCGAGAAAGTCCAGGAGGGCTGGACCGGCTTCGACGTCGCGATCTCGACCCCGGACATGATGAAAGCGGTCGGCCAGCTCGGCCGGGTGCTCGGTCCGCAGGGCCTGATGCCCAACCCCAAGGTGGGCACGGTCACCGACGACATCCAGAAGGCGGTCACCGAGTCGAAGGCGGGCAAGATCGAGTACCGCACCGATCGCCAGGCGATCATCCACCTCGCGATCGGCAAGGCCAGCTTCGACGCGCAGAAACTGCTCGACAACTGCCTCGCGGTGATTGACGAGGTCGTCCGCGCCAAACCCTCGTCGTCGAAGGGCAAGTACATCCTCTCGGCGACCGTGACGACTTCGATGGGCCCAGGAATCCGAGTCGACGCCGGCAAGACCGGCGACCGCGAGGCGGCTGCAGAGGCCTCCGTGCCGGCCGAAGAGACGGCCGAGCCCGCGGCGGAGCCGGCGACTGCGTAGACTTCCCGGCCGCGCGACCCCCAGACCACCGGCAGGCCATGGCCAGAAGTCCGGTGTAGGCGAACGATGAACAGAGACGAAAAGGCACAAGCAATTGAGGAGATCGCCGCCCAGATAGAGGGCGCCGAGGCAATCTTCGCGGTTGACTACCGGGGGATCAGCGTCCCCCAGGCGGCTGAACTGCGCGGCAAGCTGCGCGAGGCCGACGCCAGCTTCCGCGTCGTCAAGAACCGGCTGACCAAAAGGGCCGCAGACCAGGCCGGCGAGGATCGCCTCGCCGAGCTGCTGCAGGGCCCGACCGCTCTGACCTTCGTCCGCGGCGACACCGCCCAGGCGGCGAAGGCGATCTCGACCTTCAACCGCGAGCACGAAGTCCTCACCTTCAAGGGCGGCTTCATGGGCGACCTCGCGCTCGACGAGGAAAAGTTCAAGTCGATCGCCCGCCTGCCGGCCCGCGAAGTGCTCGACGGCCAGCTCGCCGGCATCGTCGCCAGTCCGCTGACCGGCCTTGTCCGCGGCCTCGGCTCGATGGTCTCCGGCCTTGCCAACCAACTTCAGCAGCTTCAAGAACAAAAGGAGAAAGACGCGTAAATGGCAACGAAAGTCAAAACTGAGGATTGGATCGAGGAGCTGAAAGGCATCTCGGTGCTCGAACTCTCCGAGCGGATCAAAGCGCTCGAGGAGGAGTTCGGCGTTTCCGCGACCGCGGTCGCCGCAGCCGCACCGGCTGCCGCCGGCGCCGGCGGTGGAGACGGCGATGGCGCCGCTGAGGAGTCCTCCACGGTCGACGTGGTGCTGACCGAGGTCGGCGGCCAGAAAGTGCCGGTGATCAAGGTCGTCCGCTCCGCAACCGGCCTCGGCCTCAAAGAGGCCAAGGCGATCGTCGACGAGGCCCCGAAAGCGATCAAAGAGGGCATCGAGCGCGACGAAGCCGAGAAGATCAAAGGCGAACTGGAGGAGGCAGGCGCTACGGTCGAGCTTAAATAAAGCCCGACTTTGCGCGGACGGACCCCAGGCAGGGGGCCGTCCACGCGGCCGAGTGCGCCCGTGTGTTATTTTCCCTGGTCGCGCGCTCGTTGTCACCCCCTGCCCATATCTGCGCTGTATCCACGTCCCTCTGACCGTCTGAGGAGTCGCCGACTTTGGCACGTTCCAACGCTGCCCCCGTAACCCGCAGGAGTTTCTCCCGACTGCAGAACCCCCTCGAAGTTCCCCACCTGATCGATATTCAACGTCGCTCCTTCGAGGAGCTGACGGATCCCAAGGCGGGTGGACTGCGAGAGACGATTGACGACATATCCCCGATTGAGGACTACACGGGGAATCTCGCCATCGTCTTTGGCGAGTTCAAATTCGAGGATCCTCCAAACACGATCGAGGAGTGCCGCGAGAAGGACATGACCTACTCGCGGCCGCTGACGGCTACCGTCGCCTTCCAGAACAAGGAGACCGGCGAGATCCGTGAGCAGGCCGTCTTCATGGGGGATTTCCCATGGATGACCGACCGCGGCACCTTCATCATCAACGGCACCGAGCGTGTCGTCGTCACCCAGTTGGTGCGTTCCCCCGGTGCCTACGTGATGGCGCCCAAGGATCCGGAAAAACAGGTCTTCATCGCCAACCTGATGCCGGCCCGCGGCTCCTGGCTGGAGCTGGAAGTCGACAAAAAAGGCAAAGTCTTCGTCCGCATCGATCGCAAGCGCAAACTGCCGGTGACGGTGCTGCTGCGCGCGATGGGCTACGTCGAGGACGAGCAGATCCTCAAGATGTTCGACAACTCGGTCTACCTCAGACACACGATCGAGTCCGACACCGAGGCGACCCGCTCAGAAGAAGGCGCCCTGATCGAGCTGTTCAAGAAGCAGCGCCCCGGCGAGCCGCCCTCGGTCGACGCCGCCAAAGCACTGCTCGAGCAGCTCTTCTTCGATCCGAAGCGCTACGACCTGACCCGCGTGGGCCGCTACAAGCTCAACGCCCGGCTCGATCTCGACATCGACCTCGACAACCGGACCCTCACCCACGACGACATCATCGCCCTGATCAAGGAGCTGGTGAGCCTGCCGAAGCTGCTCGGGATCCCCGAGGAGATCGACGAGGAGCACCCGATCAAAGACTATGCCGCGGAGGCGATCACCTATCCGCGCGAGCCTGTCGCCGAGCACCTCGACGAGTACGAGCACTTCGGCAACCGGCGCCTGCGCACGGTCGGCGAGCTGATCCAGGAGGCCTTCCGCATCGGCCTCTACCGGATGGAGCGGGTCGTCCGCGAGCGGCTCACCACCGAAGACGCCGACGCGATCACGCCGCAGACGATCATCAACATCCGCCCGGTCGTGGCGGCGATGAAGGAGTTCTTCGGCTCCTCGCAGCTGTCCCAGTTCATGGACCAGACCAACTCGCTGGCCGGCCTCACCCACCGCCGCCGCCTCTCGGCACTCGGCGCCGGTGGCCTGACCCGTGAGCGGGCACCGATCGAGGTTCGCGACGTGCACCCGACCCACTACGGCCGCATGTGCCCGATCGAGACGCCGGAGGGGCCGAACATCGGCCTGATCGGCTCGCTGTCCTCCTACGCGCAGATCTCCGAGCACGGCTTCGTCACCACCCCCTACCTGCTCGTCAAGGACGGCGTCGTCAGCGACAAGATCGTTCACTACGACGCGACCCAGGAGGAGGACAAGGTGATCGCCCAGGCGAACGCCGAGGTCGATCCGAAGACGAAAAAACTGAAAGGCCCGCAGGTGCTGGTGCGCGCCGGCGAGCAGGAGTACGCCACCGCCGCGCCCAAGGAAGTCGAGTTGATGGACGTCTCGCCGACCCAGATCTGGTCGGTCGCGACGGCCCTGATCCCCTTCCTCGAGCACGACGACGCCAACCGGGCGCTGATGGGCTCGAACATGCAGCGTCAGGCTGTGCCGCTGCTCAAACCGGAGCCGCCGCTGATCGGCACCGGGATGGAGCGCCGTGCCGCGGTCGACACCGGCGACGTCATCCTGGTCAAGAACGCCGGCGAAGTCAGCCACGTCGATTCCAAGTCGATCGTCGTCACCTCCGGCTCGAAGAAAGACGAGTACCCGCTGCACAAGTTCATGCGCTCGAACCAGGGCACGATCATCCACCAGCGCCCGATCGTGAAGAGCGGTCAGCAGGTCAAGGAGGGCGATGTGCTCGCCGATGGCTCCTCGACCGCGGGCGGCGAGATCGCCCTGGGCAAGAACTGCCTGGTCGCCTTCATGTCCTGGGAGGGCTACAACTTCGAGGACGCGATCATCCTCTCCGAGCGTCTGGTCAAGGACGACGAGATGACCTCGATCCACATCGAGGAGTACGAGATCGACGCCCGCACGACCAAGCTCGGCGACGAGGAGATCACCCGCGACATCCCCAACCGCTCCGAGGAGAGCCTGCGCAATCTCGACGAGCGCGGCATCGTCCGCGTCGGCGCCGAGGTGATTTCCGGCGACCTCCTGGTCGGCAAGGTGACGCCGAAGGGCGAGACCGAGCTGACCGCCGAGGAGAAGCTGATCCGCGCGATCTTCAAGGAGAAGGCGCGTGAGGTGCGGGATACCTCGCTGAAGGTCCCTCACGGCGAGGGCGGCGTCGTCATCGACGTGCTCACCTTCAGCCGCGACGAGGGCGACGACCTGCCGCCCGGCGTCAACGACCTGGTTCGCGTCTACGTCGCGACCAAGCGCAAGATCGCCGAGGGCGACAAGCTTGCAGGCCGCCACGGAAACAAGGGTGTTATCTCCAAGATCGTGCCCGAAGAGGACATGCCCCACCTCGCCGACGGGACGCCCGTCGACGTGATCCTCAACCCGCTCGGCGTGCCGAGCCGGATGAACATCGGCCAGGTGCTGGAGACGCACCTCGGCTGGGTTGCCGGCAACGGTTGGTACGACGACGACTCCGAGGCCTACAAACAGGCTCACTCCGACGAGGGCGACGGTCGCGTCTACGTGGCCACCTCGGTCTTCGACGGCGCCAGCGTCGAGGACGTCGACGAGGCCCTGGTCAGCTGGCAGGAGCAGAACGAAGAGCGCGGCATCGACCTCGGCGTCGACAAGCGCGAACGCGCCGGCGCCCGTGCCGAAGGCACGATGCAGCTCTACAACGGCCGCACCGGCGAGCCGTATGAGGGCAAGGTCACGGTCGGCTACATGTACATCCTCAAGCTGCTCCACCTGGTCGACGACAAGATCCACGCTCGCTCGACCGGCCCCTACTCGCTGGTCACCCAGCAACCGCTGGGCGGCAAGGCGCAGTTCGGCGGCCAGCGCTTCGGCGAGATGGAGGTCTGGGCCCTGGAGGCCTACGGCGCTGCCTACACGCTGCAGGAGATGCTCACGGTCAAGTCCGACGACACGGTCGGCCGGGTCAAGGCCTACGAGGCGATCGTCAAGGGCGAGAACATCCCCGAGCCCTCGATTCCGGAGTCCTTCAAAGTGCTGTTGAAGGAGATCCAGAGCCTCTCGCTGGACGCCAACGTCGTCTCCGAAGGCGGCGACGTTGAAATCGCCGAGGAGGACGACGACCTGCTGAAAGCGGCCGAGGAGCTCGGCATGGACCTGACCGGGGTCCGCGCCGAGGGCTCCAACGGGGCCGCTGACGAGAAGGAGGAGCAGGTGGTCGCCGAGGGCGAGGGCGGCACCGACGACCCGGGCGGCGGCAATGGAGCCGCAGCCGACGGCGACGCGACCGAGGCCAAAGAAGAGACGAAGGTGGAGGACTGATGATCGACATCAACAACTTCGACGCGATCGAGATCGGCCTCGCGTCCTCGAAGAAGATCCGCTCCTGGAGCTGGGGCGAGGTCACCAAGCCGGAGACGATCAACTACCGCACGCTGAAGCCGGAGAAAGACGGCCTCTTCTGCGAGCGCATCTTCGGTCCGACCAAGGACTGGGAGTGCTACTGCGGCAAGTACAAGCGGGTCCGCTACAAGGGCATCGTCTGCGAGCGCTGCGGCGTCGAGGTGACGCGGTCCAAGGTCCGCCGCGAGCGCATGGGTCACGTCGACCTGGCCTCGCCGGTCTCCCACATCTGGTTCTTCAAGGGCGTGCCGAGCCGGATCGGCTACCTGATCGACATGGCTCCCAAAGAGCTGGAGAAGGTCCTCTACTTCGCCGCTTCGATGATCACCTGGGTCGATGTCGAGGCGCGCGAAAAAGACGTCGGCAAACTCGAGAAAGAAGTCAAAAAAGTCTCCGACGGCTATGAGGCCGAACGGCAAAAAAGGACTCAGGAGCTGGCCGAGTCGCTCGAGCGTCGCGTCTCCTACCTCGAAGAGGGCGGCCAGGAAAAGTTCGACGACGACGACCACATCTGGGCCGACTCGCTGAAGTTGACGGCTGCGCAGCTGCGCAAGCTGAAGGACGACGAGCGCGCCAAGATGATCAAAGAGTTGCGCAAAACCTTCGAGGCGGAGATCTCCGACACCGAGGCCTACATCGAAGAGGCGATCGAGCGGATGGAGGAAGTCTGGAAGATCTTCACCGAGATGAAGCCGAAGGACGTCGTCAACGACGAGACGGTCTTCCGTGAGCTCAAGGATCGCTTCGGCTCGCCGTTCGGCTGGGGTGAGTACTTCCGCGGTGGCATGGGTGCCGAAGCGGTGCGCGACCTGCTCGAACAGGTCGACCTCGCCGCCGAATGCGAGGAGCTGGAGGTCGTCATCAACAGCTCCAAAGGGCAGAAACAGGCCCGCGCGGTAAAGCGGCTGAAAGTCGCCTCGGCCTTCCTCAAATCCGACAACCAGCCAGAGTGGATGGTCCTCGACTGCGTACCGGTGATCCCGCCGGAGCTGCGCCCGATGGTGCAGCTCGACGGTGGCCGCTTCGCGACCTCGGATCTGAACGACCTCTACCGGCGCGTTATCAACCGCAACAACCGGCTGAAAAGGCTGCTCGACCTCGGCGCGCCCGAGATCATCGTCAACAACGAGAAGCGGATGCTTCAGGAGGCGGTCGACGCGCTGTTCGACAACGGCCGTCGCGGCCGCCCGGTAACCGGGCCCGGCAATCGCCCGCTGAAGTCGCTCTCCGACATGCTCAAGGG